>NZ_VIRS01000058.1 GCF_006912135.1 Cryptosporangium phraense
CCTGCTCCCGCCGCCGCGCCGCCTGCCGCCACGCTGGCCGCAGCTGAGCCGCTCGCCGCCGCGGCGCTGCCTGGCGCCGCGCCGCCTGCTGCTACCCCGCCTGCGGGGCGCGCGTCGGTGTAGGGGCGGGTGGGGCGCGATTGTAGGGCGGTGGACGGGGCTATCGGGGCTCCTCCCGGGCGGCGGTTGAAGCGATCGGCCAGGTACGCGACGAAGTCCAGCGGGGGAGCGTCGGCCGGAGAACCCGCAGGCGACGACGGCGGCACGCCGTCGAAGGGCTTCGTGGGCGCCGGCCGGAACCGGATCGCGTCGTCGACCGCGGACGGGAGCCAATCGTCGCGCTCGGCGAACGATCCGACCTGCCGGACGATCCACTCCAGCGACGGCCGCTCCGCCGGATCCTTCGCCAGACACCGACCGATCAACTCCGCCAACCCACCGGGCAACCCCGACAGATCCGGCGAAGCACTAGCCACCCGCGAAGCCACCGCGAACGACTGCCCGGCCCCGAACGGCGCGACCCCGGTCGCCGCGTGCGCGAGCACCGCACCCAGCGAGAACACGTCGGAGCTCGGCGCCAGCACCCCACCCGCGAGGTGCTCCGGCGACATGTACCCGGGCGTACCGAGCAGCGGCCCGTCACCGGTCAGATCGATCCCCTCGACCGCCTTGGCGATCCCGAAGTCGATCACCCGCGGCCCGTTCTCCGACAGCAGCACGTTCGACGGCTTCAGGTCCCGGTGGACGACCCCGGCCGCGTGGATCACAGCCAGCGCCTCGGCCAGCCCGGCCGCCAGCGCCCGCACCGTGTGCTCGGGCAGTGCTCCGTGCTCGGACAGCACCTGCGACAGCGCCTGGCCCCGGATGTACTCGGTCGCGAGCCAGGGCGGGTCGCCGTCCGGATCGGCGTCGAGCATCGCCGCGGTGAACGGGCCGCCGACGCGGCGGGCCAGCGCGACCTCGCGCCGGAAGCGCGTCCGGAAGTCGGGGTTGAGGGCGAGGTGGCCGTGCACGGCCTTGACCGCGACCAACCGGCCGCCCGGCGATCGGCCCAGGTACACGGTGCCCATGCCGCCGGATCCGAGCACGCCGACCAGGCGGTACTGCCCGAGCGTCCCCACGGTCGGTGCACTCACTGAGTCGAGGCTCCCTTCCCGAGCGGCGCCCGTTCGCCCGGGGCCGGCACACCCTCCGTGCCTACCCGGCCCGGCCCCGGGCCCCCACAACCATCGTCCGCCTCTCAGTCAACCTCACGTCGCACGCCCGTAGGCGTCGGCGAACTCGTACACCCGCTGGACGTACTCCGGAACGCGGTTGTAGCTGAACACCGCGGCCGACCAGCCGTCGGCGGTGGAGAGGTTCTGCCCGCCCGCGCAGAGGTAGTAACCGGCGGCGAGCGACGCGTCGTCGATGTCGTAGGGGTCGGCCCGGCCGTTGTGGTCGGCATCCACCGACCAGGCCTTCCAGGTCGAGGGCAGGAACTGCATCGGGCCGATCGCGCGGTCCCAGGTGCGGTCGCCGTCGAGCGTCCCGCCGTCGGTGTCGCGGACGCGCTCGACGCCGATGCCGGCCAGTGGGACGCCGATGATCGGCTTGCTGCTGGTGCCGTCGGGGGCCAGGCGGGCTCCGCCGTAGCGTCCGTGGTTGGACTCGACCGCGCCGATGCCGGCGAGCAGCGTCCACGAGAGTTTGCAGTTCGGCTTGGCCTTGGTGAGCACGGCCTCGGCGTAGCCGTAGGCCTGGAGGGCGACCGGCGGGATGTCGATCTGGCGCAGCGCGTTCGCCCAGTGCGCGAGGGCGTCGGCGGGGCGCGGGGAAGTCTCCTCGGGCCGATCCGGGACCAGCGCCTGCCCGCTCGGGCTCGGCTCGAGCGGCTGCGAGGTCGGCGCCACGGCTCCGGCCTCGAGCGTCGGTGGCGCGACCGACGGCGTGGCCGGGGTCGCGACGACCGGCGGTGGAGGCGGCGGCGCGCTGAGCGGTGGGGCCTCGTCCGAGCGGCTCCAGCCCCAGACCATCCAGCTCGCGCTGACCAGGCAGAGCACGAACGCGGCCGCGCCCGCGACCGGCATCAGGTAGCGGCGGGCCGACCAGGCGTGCGGGTGTGCGGTCCGCTCTTCCGGGGTGAGCTCCGGCCAGGGGCTCGGCGGCGGCGGCTCGGGCACCTCGCCCAGGTCGTCGACGACGACGCCCGCGTGCCGACCCCAACCGCCGCCGGTGGCCGGCGTCACGGATTCGGGCAGAGCCGGTTCGGGCGAAGCCGGTTCGAGCTCCGACGGCTCGGGGCTGGGCCGCGCCCAGACGTTCTCGTCGGCCGCGGCCCGGGCGGCCTGCTCGGCCTGCAGGGCCCAGGCCTCGGCGTGCTGGGTCCAGGCCTCGGCCGTCTGACGCCACGGCTCCGGATCGTTAGCGTCTTCTTCGTCGGAATTGCCCGTTTCGGTACGCACGGTCACAGAGTGCCGCGTCCAGGCGTCGGACGCACGCTTTCCGGCCGGGTAGTTCAACTCATGTGCGCAGGTCGGAGCAGTTGTCATGATGACGCCATGAGCACGCCGACACCCGCAGCCGTCCGCTCCACGCTCGCCGAACTGGTCAGCGAGCAGGTCCTCACGCCCGAGCAGGCCGATACGGTGTCCACCCGGCTCGTAGCGCTCTGGACGCCTGGCGCCCCCTCGACCCGCCGCAGCCGCCTGGTCGAGGTCGCCGGTTACCTCGGTGGCGCGATGGTGCTCGGCGGTGCGGCCGCGATCGTCGTCCCGACCTGGGATTCGTTTCCGGCCGCGGCCCGCTTCGGGCTGGCCGTCGTCGTGACGATGCTGCTGCTCGGCGGCCTGGTCGCGGCCCGGTTCGCGCAGTTCGGCGACGTCGAGGCCCGGCACCGGTTGGCGTCCGCGCTCGGGGTCCTGGCCGCCGGGGCGGCCGCGATCGCGGCGGCGGTGCCGGCCACCGACCCGTACGAGGTGCTGGTCGGCTCGATCGCGGCGCTGGTCGTCGCGGTGCCGTCGTACGGGCTGGTGCGCGGGGCGCCCCTGCTGGCCGGGGCCTGGCTGGCCTCGTCGGTGCTGGTGGGAGACGTCCTCGACCGGGGGCAGGTCGAGGGCACGCTGCCGTGGGGGCTCGCGTTCGCGGTCGTCGGCGCGCTGTGGCTGCTGCTGGCCGCCCCGGTACCGGGCAACCCGGTCCGGGAGCCGGGGCTGGCGGCCGCGCTCGGCGGATGCACCGGCTTCGGCGCCGCCGAGGCCCTGATCACCGAGGACGCCGCCCTGCTGACGGTCATCGGCCTGATCGTCGGGGCCGGGTTCGCGGCCGCGACGTTCGTGCTCTACGTCGTCACCCGGAAGTACCCGGCGCTGATCCCGGTCGTGCTGATCGCGCTGGTGGTGCCCGCGAGCGCGCTGGCCGGGCTGTTCGACAGCGTGCTGGTGGCCGGCTTCGCGGTCGTCGTCATCGGTGCGTTGCTGCTGGTGGCCGGCGGGATCGCGCTGACGACCCGCCGGCCCGTCGGTCAGTGACCGCGGTCGATCCACTCCTGCAGGTGCGGGGCCTCGTCGCCGATCGTCGTCGTGTCGCCGTGGCCGGTGTAGACCACGGTCTCCGGGGGCAGCGAGAGCAGCCGCTCCCGGATCGAGGAGATGATCGTCGGGAAGTCCGAGTACGACCGGCCGGTGGCGCCCGGGCCGCCCGAGAACAACGTGTCGCCGGAGAACAGGGCGCCCAACTCCGGCGCGTAGAAGCACACCGCGCCGGGCGCGTGGCCGGGGGTGGCCAAGACCTGCAGAGAGACCCCGGCGACACGGAGCTCCTGCCCGTCCTCCAACGTTCCGTCCGGGGGCCGGGAACCGTAGACCTGCTCCCACAGCACCTGGTCGGCCGGGTTGAGCAGGATCGGCGCCCCCACGTACGAGGCCAGCTCCACGGCCGCGTTGATGTGGTCGTTGTGGGCGTGGGTGCAGGCGATCGCGGTGACCGTGCGGCCCCCGACCGCGGCCGCGATCGCGTCGGCCTCGTGCGGAGCGTCGATCACCAGGCATTCGGAGTCGTCGCCGACGATCCAGACGTTGTTGTCGACCTCCCACTCGCCGCCGTCGAGCGCGAACACGCCCGACGTCACGATGCGGTCGACCCGGGCGCTCAGAACGTCACCACCGAGCGGAGCACGTCGCCGTGGTGCATCTTCTCGAACGCGGCCTCGACGCCGTCGAGCGGAATCGTCTCGGTGACGAACTTGTCGAGCGGCAGCCGGCCCTGCAGGTACAGGTCGATCAGCATCGGGAAGTCGCGGGACGGCAGGCAGTCGCCGTACCAGGACGACTTCAGCGCGCCACCACGTCCGAACACGTCGATCAGCGGCAGCTCGAGCGTCATGTCCGGCGTCGGGACGCCGACCAGCACGACGGTGCCGGCCAGGTCGCGGGCGTAGAACGCCTGCTTGTAGGTCTCCGGGCGGCCGACCGCCTCGATCGCGACGTCGACGCCGAACCCGTCGGTCAGGTCCTGCACCGCCTTCACGACGTCGTCGGTCTCACGGGCGTTGATCGTGTGGGTCGCCCCGAACCCGCGAGCCCACTCCAGCTTGCGCGGGTCGACGTCGATCGCGATGATCCGGCGCGCGCCGGCCAGGTAGGCCCCGGCGATCGCGCCGTCACCGACCCCGCCCGCGCCCCACACCGCGACGCTGTGGCCCCGGGTGACGCCACCGGTGTTGATCGCCGCGCCGATGCCGGCCATCACGCCGCAGCCCAGCAGACCGGCCACGGCCGGCTCGGCCGCCGGGTCGACCTTCGTGCACTGGCCCGCCGCGACCAGCGTCTTCTCGATGAACGCGCCGATGCCCAGCGCCGGCGACAGCTCGGTGCCGTCTTCCAGCGTCATCTTCTGCGTCGCGTTGTGGGTGTTGAAGCAGTACCAGGGCTGTCCGCGCAGGCAGGCGCGGCAGTCGCCGCATACCGCGCGCCAGTTCAGCACGACGTAGTCGCCCGGGGCGACGTTCTCGACGCCCGGCCCGACGGCCTCGACCACACCGGCCGCCTCGTGCCCGAGGAGGAACGGGAAGTCGTCGTTGATGCCACCCTCGCGATAGTGCAGGTCAGTGTGACAAACGCCGCACGCCTGGACCTTCACGACGGCTTCACCGGGTCCCGGGTCGGGCACCACGATGGTCGTGACCTCGACCGGAGCGCCTTTGGCTCGCGAGATGACACCGCGTACCTGCTGGGTCACTGCGACTCCCCTTCCCGTGCGTGTGCCGGAGAGCGAGACACCCCGGCCCGTGCGGCGATTGTTACGGGACGATGATCGTCGAGAGAAGCCTACTGACGGGGAGAGTGCCGGTGGACAGGGTGGTCATCGTGGGGGCCTCGCTCGCCGGCTGGTCGCTGGCCCGGTCGCTGCGCCAGGGCGGCTTCGACGGCGCGATCGAGCTGATCGGCGAGGAGCCGCACCGGCCCTACGACCGTCCGCCGCTGTCGAAGGCCTATCTGGCCGGTGACCTGGACCTCGCCGGGATCTCCCTGCTGACCGAGGAGGAACACGACTCGGTCTCCTGGCGGCTCGGGGTCCCCGCCGTCGGACTGCGCGACCGCACGGTGGTGCTGGCCTCCGGCGACGAGGTCTCCGGCGACGCGGTGGTGATCGCCACCGGCACCTCGCCGCGCATGCTTCCGTCCGCGGCCGGGTTGCGGGGCGTGCACACCCTCCGTTCCAATGCCGACGCGGACGCTCTGCGAGCCGCGTTCCGGCCGGCCGCCCTGGTCGTCGTGATCGGGGCCGGGTTCATCGGCGCCGAGGTCGCGTCGACGGCGTCCAAGCTCGGGGCGTCGGTGACCGTGCTGGACGCGGCGCCGGAACCGATGGCCCAGGTGTTCGGGCCGGACATGGCCGCGGTCGTGCGTGGCCTGCACGAGGAGCACGGGGTGCCGCTGGAGACCGGGGTCTCGGTGGCCGGGTTCTCGTCGTCCGACGGGGCGGTCACCGGCGTGCGGCTGGGCGACGGGCGCGAGCTGCCCGCCGACGTCGTCGTGGTCGGGATCGGCGTCGTGCCGTCGGTGGGCTGGCTCGAAGGCTCCGGCGTCGCGCTCGACAACGGCGTGCTGGTCGACGCGGCCGGGCGGACGTCGGTGCCGGGCGTCTGGGCCTGCGGTGACGTCGCCCGCTACCCGTCGGCGCGGGCCGGCGGGCCGATCCGGGTCGAGCACTGGACGCACGCCCGGGAGCACGGGGCCGCGGTGGCCGTCGGGCTGCTGGGGAGCCCGGCCGAGTACGACCCGGTGCCGTATGTGTGGAGCGAGCAGTACGGCGTGATGGTGCAGTTCGCCGGGTTCGTCCAGCCGGGGGACTCGGTGGAGGTCGTCGACGGCGACCCGGCCGACTACCGGTTCGTCGCGGCCTACAAGCGGTCCGGGAAGCTGGTCGCCGTGCTCGGGGCCCGGATCCCGCGGACGTTCGTGCGGCTGCGCCGGGAGCTCGCTTCGCTCTGAGTCCGTCATTGACAGGAAACGGTGGCCGCGGACCCTCCCGATCCGCGGCCACCGGGCTCTGCGAAGGGCGTCAGCCCTTGAGGTTGAGCGTCAGCTTATTGCCATCGCCCGCCAGCAGCGTCGTCAGGAGCGGGGTCAGCAGCCCGCAGTGCGTGAACGCCGGGATCTTGTAGGTGCCCTCGACCGTCGTCGTCGAGAAGATGTCGATCGGCGTCGTGTTCGTCAGCGTCGCGCTGGTCGCGGTCTTGGTGGTGCACCCGGCGCTGACCAGGTTGAGACCGGGCAGCGAGTCCTGGAAGACCCGCAGGACCTGCAGCTTGAACGTCGTCGTGGTCGAGAGCTTGTTCGCGGCGAGGTCGACGGTGCCGGTCAGACCACCCTGCGGGACGATCCGGACGATCGACGTGGTCGGGATCAGGCTCGCGAGCTTGAGGTGCACGGTCAGGTCGGGGATCTCGGCCGTGCCGGTGAGGGTCTTGGCGTCCAGGTCGATCGACGTCTTGACGACCGACGTCGGGATGGCCGCGGTGACCTTCTGCTTGGCGATGAAGGTGGTGCCGGTCGTGTTGGCGAAGACCAGGTCGATCGGGGCGGCCTGGGCCGGCTGCGCGAGGGCGAGACCGACCGCGGTGGCCGCGAATGCTGCGGTCAGGGTAGCGAGCAGACGACGCACGAGTTCCTCCTTGAACGCGGGTCGCTCACGTTACTGGCGGGTAATGCTGATTAGCCAGCGAATGATGGCAACTTCGTCTCCGCGCACAAAACTCAGAGGAACCTCGCGCGGCCGCCTTCCAACTCGTAGACCGCGCCGACCAGCTTGACCGACCCGTCGGCCACCGCGTCGGCGATGGCCGGGGAGCGCTCGATCAGCAGGTTGATCACCCGGGTGACGTTGTAGCCGATCGCGCGGTTGAGCTGCTCGTCCTTCGTGCCGCCCTCGCGCTGGGCCTGCAGCGTGATCGGCAGCACCCGCTCGACCAGGTCGCGCACCGACCCGCTCGGGTCGAGGGTGCCGGACGCGGTCTCGGCGGCGGCCTTCAGCGCTCCGCACTGCTCGTGGCCCATGACGACGACGAGCGGCACGTGCAGCTGGGTGATCGCGAACTCGATGCTGCCCAGCACCGCGAAGTCGATGATCGGGCCGGCCGTGCGGCACACGAACAGGTCGCCCAGGCCCTGGTCGAACACGATCTCGGCCGGTACCCGGGAGTCCGAGCAGCCGAGCACGGCCGCGAACGGCTCCTGACCGGCGACGAGCTGCACCCGCCGGGCGTCGTCCTGGTTGGGGCGGGCCGGGGTGCCCGCGGCGAACCGGGCGTTGCCGGCCACCATGAGCGCGTAAGCCTCGTCGGGTGTCGGACGCAGTGGAAATTCCACGGGCTGAGCGGACACGGCGGGCTCCTCGGGAGTCGTCAGGGGTCTCGGGGAGCGACCCAAGTCCCCTGTATACGACTGTATCCGCACCTTCGGCTACCGGATGTGCGCGTCACCACGGCCCCGGCGAGACGTCTACGGCCGGTAGTTGACACAATGGCCCGGTGAGCTATCCCGACGACGCGCCCCTCTCGGCCGAATGGTTCGCGCGCGCCAGCACCGTCGTGCCCGGCGGGGTGAACTCGCCGGTGCGGGCGTTCCGTGCGGTCGGCGGCACCCCGCGGTTCATGGTCCGGGGCCACGGCCCCTACCTGTTCGACGCCGACGGCCGCGAATACGTCGACCTGGTGTGCTCCTGGGGGCCGCTCCTGCTCGGGCACGCCCACCCCGACGTCGTCGCCGCGCTGGGTGAGGCCGCCGCCCGCGGCACCAGCTTCGGGACGCCGAGCCTGGGCGAGGTCGAGCTGGCCGAGGAGATCGTCGGCCGGGTCGAGCCGGTCGAGCAGGTCCGGCTGGTCAACTCCGGCACCGAGGCCACGATGAGCGCGATCCGGCTGGCCCGGGGCGTCACCGGCCGCAGCAAGGTCGTCAAGTTCGCCGGCAACTACCACGGTCACGTCGACTCGCTGCTGGCCGCGGCCGGGTCGGGCGTCGCCACGTTCGGGCTGCCGGACACGCCCGGCGTCACCGGGGCCAGCGCGGCCGACACGATCGTCCTGCCCTACAACGACGCCGACGCGCTGAAGGAGGCGTTCGCCGAGTTCGGGGCCGAGATCGCGGCGGTGATCGTCGAGGCGGTGCCCGCGAACATGGGCGTCGTCCCTCCGGTGGACGGCTTCGACGTGCTGATGCGCGAGCTCTGCACCGGTGCCGGCGCGCTGCTGATCAGCGACGAGGTGATGACCGGCTTCCGGATCTCGGCGGCGGGCTGGTTCGGTGCCTCCGGCGGCCGGGTCGTCCCCGACCTGTTCACGTTCGGCAAGGTGATGGGCGGCGGCCTCCCGGCCGCCGCGTTCGGCGGTAAGGCCGACGTGATGGCCGCGCTCGCTCCGGCCGGGCCGGTCTACCAGGCCGGCACCCTGTCCGGGAACCCGCTGGCCTGCGCGGCCGGGCTGGCCACGCTCCGCGCGGCGACGGCCGACGTCTACGCCGCGGTGGACGCTTCGGCCGGACGAGTGGCCAGGTTGGCGTCCGAGGCGTTGACTGAAGCCGGTGTGCCCCACCGGGTGCAGGCGGCTGGCAACCTGTTCTCGGTGTTCTTCTCGGCCGACGAGGTCCTCGACTTCGACGGCGCGAGGCGGCAGGACACCGCGGCCTACGCGGCGTTCTTCCATGCGATGTTGGCCGAGGGCGTCTACCTGCCGCCCAGCGCCTACGAAGCATGGTTCCTGTCGGCGGCGCACGACGAGGAAGCTCTGGGCCGGATCGCGGCAGCGCTGCCGGTGGCGGCCCGCGCTGCGGCAGAGGCTCGGACGGGAGACTGAGTTGACGGTCACGACCATCGTGCACGTGATTCGGCACGGCGAGGTGTACAACCCGGGCGGCATCCTCTACGGACGCCTGCCCGGCTACAAGCTGTCGCCGCTCGGCGAGCAGATGGCCAAGGTCACCGCGCAGCACCTGACCGGTCGCGACGTCACGCACCTGTTCGTCAGCCCGATGGAGCGCGCGCAGCAGACGATGGAGCCGTTCGCCGAGCAGTTCGGTCTCGAGCCGACCGTCGACGAGCGACTGATCGAGGCGACGAACCTGTTCGAGGGCAAGCCGTTCGGGCCCGGCGACGGGCTCTGGCGCCACCGCAAGTACTGGCACTACCTGCGCAACCCGTTCCGTCCGTCCTGGGGCGAGCCGTACCGGGAGCAGGCCGCGCGCATGCTCTCGATCGTCACCGACGCCCGGAAGGCCGCGGCCGGTCACGAGGCGGTGTGCATCTCGCACCAGTCGCCGATCGTCATCCTGCGGCGGCACCTGGAGAAGAAGACGCTCTGGCACGACCCCCGTCGTCGTCAGTGCGCGCTGGCCAGCGTCACGTCGGTGCGGTTCGAGGACGACGAGTTCGTCGGCCTCGAGTACGCCGACCCGGCCGCACCCCTGATCGCCCAGTCGAAGACCGCGCAGACCGAGCGAGGCGCCTGACCCTATGTTTGCCTGGATTGCCCGCGGAGTGGCCCTGGCCGCGCTGGCCGCGCTGGCGGCCTGCTCGACCGGGGCCGATGCCGTCGACCAGGAGTCCGGGGGATCCAACCGGTTCGTCGCCGGGTCGGGGGCGTCGAAGTTCTACGACGCCGGTGACCGCACCCAGGCGCCGAACATCTCCGGCACGCTGCTCGACGGCGGCACGTTCGCGCTCGACCAGGCCCGCGGCGACGTCGTCGTGTTCAACTTCTGGGGCTCGTGGTGCGCGCCCTGCCGGGCCGAGGCCGACGACCTGGAGCGCGTCTACACCGCGACCAAGGCGAGCGGCGTGCGGTTCGTCGGCGTCAACGTGAAAGACACCGAGTCGCGGGCGAAGGCGTTCGACGTCAACTTCAAGATGACCTACCCGAGCCTGTTCGACTCGGCCGGGCGGGTCGCGTTGCAGCTCAAGGCGGTGCCGCCGAACGCGATCCCGGCGACGATCATCGTCGACCGCCAGGGCAGGATCGCCGCAGTGTTCCGCAAGGGGCTGCTCGACGACGAGCTGCAGCCGGTGGTCGAGCGGGTGGCGGCGGAGAAATGAGCCTGCCCGAGCTGGTCACCGAGGGGCCGCTGGTCGTCGCGGTCGGGGTGAGCGCGCTGGCCGGGCTGGTCAGCTTCCTCTCGCCGTGCGTGCTGCCGCTGGTGCCGGGCTACGTCTCGTACGTCACCGGGATCGCGGGCGCCGATCTCGACGCCGCACTCGGCACCGACCCGTCCGGGCGGCCGGTCGAGGCCGGCGGCCCGGTCGATGGCGGCGGTGGGGTCGCGCTGGCGACCCGGCCCACGAAGACGCAGGCCCGGGGCAAGCTGCTGGCCGGGAGCCTGCTGTTCGTGGCCGGGTTCAGCGCGGTGTTCACGCTGGTGGCGTTCGCCGCCGGTGGGCTCGGCGGGTTCCTGTACGAGCACCAGGCGACGCTGCAGCGGATCGTCGGTGCGCTGGTGATCGTGTTCGGGCTCGGTTATCTGGGCGTGCTGCCCGGCCTGCAGCGGGAGGCCCGGGTGCGCTGGCTGCCGGCCTCCGGGCTGGCCGGTGCGCCGCTGCTCGGTGCGGTGTTCGGGCTCGGCTGGATCCCGTGCGTCGGCCCGACGCTCGGCGCGGTGCTGAGCCTGGCCTTCGTGCAGGGCGGAGGAGGGCGGGGTGCGTTGCTCGCGCTGGCCTACTGCGTCGGGCTCGGGGTGCCGTTCGTGCTGTTCGCGCTGGGCTTCCGGCGTGTGCTGGGGGCGTTCGCGGTCGTGCGCAGGCACAGTGCGTGGGTGGTCCGGATCGGTGGCGTGCTGCTGATCGCGGTCGGTGCGCTGCTGCTGTTCGGCGCCTGGGACGACCTGGTGATCTGGGTCCGTAGCGTGTTCGGCGCCGGTGGGGTGACGCTCTGATGGCCTCTCCGCCCCGGCCCGAGGTCGCCGACGAGACCGAGGCGCTGACCGGGCTCGCGACCGCCCCGGAAGACGCCACCGCGCGGGAAGACCGTCGGGTCGGCCGCACCGACCCGGACGGCGACCAGCCGGGTGGTCGCGGACCCGGCGGGTTCAACGCGCTCGCGGCCGCGCCCCGGCGGTGGTGGCGTCAGCTCACCAGCATGCGCACCGCGCTGGTGCTGCTGTTCCTGCTCGCGCTGGCCGCCGTACCGGGCAGCACGTTCCCGCAGCGCGCACTGAACCAGGCCAAGGTCGAGCGGTACTTCGTCGACCACCCGACGCTCGCGCCGTTCCTCGACAAGCTCTCCGCGTTCGACGTCTTCGCCTCGCCCTGGTTCGCCGCGATCTACCTGCTGCTGTTCGTCTCGCTCGTCGGCTGTCTGGTGCCGCGGATACGCGTCCACAGCCGAGCTCTGATCAGACGGCCACCGGCCGCCCCGCGGAACCTGGACCGCCTGCCGGTCTCGGCCTCGGGCCAGACCGGCGGCGAGCCGGCCGCGGTCGCGACCGCGGTCCGCCGGACGCTGACGCGCAACCGCTGGCGGACGGTCGTGCGCACCGAGCCGACGGGCGCGGTGACGGTCAGCGCCGAGAAGGGCTACCTGCGGGAGACCGGGAACCTGGCGTTCCACGTGGCGCTGGTCGCGCTGCTGGTCGGGGTGGCCTCCGGGTCGCTGTGGGGGTGGAAGGCGAGCGTCCTCGTGGTCGAGGGCAACGCGTTCTGCGACACCGTGCAGGCTTACGACTCGTTCACGCCCGGCACCCGGATGCGCGACGCCGCCCTCCCCTCGTTCTGCGTCCAGCTGGACGACTTCCAGGGCACGTACCAGGCGAACGGGCAGCCGGAGGACTTCCTGGCCAAGGTCGAGTACGTCCAGGGCAACCAGGCGTACAGCCAGAACCCCGACGAGAAGTACGACCTCAAGGTCAACCACCCGCTGCGGCTCGACGGCGCGAACGTCTACCTGATCAACCACGGGTACGCGCCGGTGCTGCGCTACACCGACAAGTACGGCACGGTGTTCGAGGAGTCGCCCGCGTTCCTGCCGCAGGACTCGCAGCTCACCAGCGAGGGCGCGTTCGTCCTGCCGGACGCGAACCAGGACCCGAAGTCGGCGTCCCGGGCGCGGAACGTGCAGATGGCGTTCACGGGCTTCTTCCTGCCGACCGCGCCGGCGTCCGGGCCGCCGATCCAGTCGGTGAGCCCGAAGCTGGAGGACCCGGCGGTGACGCTGGTCGGGTACCGCGGCGACACCGGACTCGACTCCGGGATCCCGCGGTCGGTGTACTCGATCGACCAGAACCAGGTCGACAGCGGCGCGCTGAAGTCCGTCGGCTCGAAGAAGCTCTCGGTCGGCGAGACCTGGACGCTCGACGACGGCACCAAGCTGCAGTTCGTCGGCGTGAAGGAGTTCATGACCGTCCAGGTCGGGCACGACCCGGGCGAGAAGATCGTGCTCGTCGCGGCCGTGTTCATGCTGCTCGGCCTGATCACGTCGCTGACCGTCCGGCGGCGTCGGCTGTTCGTCCGGATCTCGCCCGACGGCCGGATGGCCGTCGGCGGCCTGGCCCGGACCGATCCGGACCGGTTCGCCTCCGAGTTCGATGCGCTGTCCCAGCGGCTGGTCGCCGCTCAATCGCCACCTGACGTACCGGCCGACACCAAGGAGTCGGTCGCCGTGGGGAAAGAAGGATCGTCGTGACCGAAGTCCAGCTCGCTGATCTCTCGAACACGCTGCTCGTCGTCGCGATCCTGGCGTACACGGTGGCGATGTTCGGCTACGCGATCGAGTTCGCCTTCGGGCGGCGCGGTCTGGTCGCGGCCCGCGCCGCGACCCCGGCGCAACGGACGCGGGTGCTGGTCGGGGCCGGAGGTCCGTCGGGCGACGCGCCGGTGTCCCCGGCCGGGCCGGTCGGCGCCGCGGCCGGTACCGGGACGGGGGCCGGGGGCGGGGCGCCGATCACCGGGGGGCGGGCGGCCTGGTTCGGGCGGTTCGCGGTGGCGGCGGCGGTTCTCGGCGCGCTCGCGCAGATCGGTTGCCTGGCCGCGCGCGGGATCGCGGCCGGTCGGGTGCCGTGGGGCAACATGTACGAGTTCGTGTCGGTCGCGTGCGTGGTCGGCACGATCACCTGGCTCGTGGTCTCGGCCCGGCGCCCGGTGCGGTACCTGGGCATGTTCGTGATGTTGCCGGTCGTGCTGCTGCTGGGGCTGGCCGGAACCGTGCTGTACGTGGACGCCGGGCCGCTGATGCCCGCGCTGAACTCGTACTGGCTGTGGATCCACGTGTCGGCCGCGTCGATCTCGGTGGGGATCTACCTGACCGCCGGCGTCATCGCGATCCTGTACCTGCTGCGCGAGGGCTACGACCGGCGGATCGCGGCCGGGCGCCCGGCGAAGTCCCCCGGCTTCCCGTTCGGCGTCGGTCGGCACCTGCCTGCGGCCGACGGTCTGGAGCGACTGTCCTTCCGCCTGCACGCGTTCGGCTTCCCGATCTGGACGTTCGCCATCATCTGTGGCGCGATCTGGGCCGAGGCGGCGTGGAGCCGGTACTGGGGCTGGGACCCGAAGGAGACCTGGGCGTTCATCTCCTGGGTCGTGTACGCGGCCTACCTGCACGCCCGGGCGACCACGGGCTGGCGCGGTCGCCGGGCCGCCCTCATCGCGGTCCTCGGCTTCATCACGATGATGATCAACCTCTACGTGATCAACTTCGCCGTGAGCGGCCTGCACTCGTACTCCGGGCTGTGAGCCCAAGGGGCTCTGTGCGGAGCACCAGTGCGGTGTGGGCTGCGCCACTCGGAGGCTTCAGGGCGAGGTCGTGAAACCTTAATTCTTGGGTGCCGTCAGCGGCGTTCCGGGGTCGGCTCGTCGGAGGACTTGGGCTGATCGGCCGGACGGGGGAGGTCTTCTCGGCGGCGGTAGGCGAGGGCGGCTTCGTAGTCGTCGCCTCGGAGCCAGCCGACCACGACCACGTCCTCGTGTTCGGTCTGCTGAGCCATGGTCTCGTCCCCCTCGGTACTGCGCTCGTTACCGACAAATTACCCCAAAAGTCGGAATCTGGGCGGTAGCTAACGGGCGTATCGGGCGCCACAGGCGTCACGGCCGCGAGGTCCTCCGTTCGGCGATCCACAGTGGAGCAAATCATCCGCCGTTCGAACGATGCGACGACGTAACCGCATTAAGAGGCGCTTAAGCCAGCGCTCCGGAGTGGACTAACTACTCGGCGCTGTCCTCTGTTAGACGTTCACTCAGAAAGCCGGACGAGGCTGGACCGGCGAGTAACACATGGCCTACCGTGTCCCACGACTCTCCGAACGTCCGCCGTTCACCATGGATGGCGTCGGGCAGTCGCCGCTGAATCGCAAGAACCGGGGAACCGAGTTCCCGGGGTGAATCCGCCGTCGAGGCGGTAGGGCAGCTCCCGCCCGAACCCGTCAGCTAACCCGGTAAGCGGCCTAGTGGGAGTGAGGAGTGCCGCGCCAGTGAGGCCCTTACGGACTCACGCTCGTCGTCCGATCGTTCTGGTCAGCGTCGTCGCCGCCGTGCTGAGCGTGGCGTTGCTGCCGGCAGGCGGCGCCAGTGCGGCTCCGTCGCTCACCGAAGCCGAGAAGCAACTCGACGCGCTCGGTGTGAAGATGGACAAAGTCAACGAGCAGATGAACAGCGCCAAGGTCCAGCTCAAGCGGGTCAAGACGCAGCAAGCCGGGCTGAATCGTCAGTTGTCGGCGTCGCAGGCCAAGCTCGACGCGTCCCAGGACGCGGTCGGCAAGATCGCCGCCGCCGCGTACCGCGACGGTCGGATGCGCCTCTCCTCGTCGATCATCGACACGGGCTCGCCGGCCGACTTCCTGGACCAGCTCGCGACCGTCGAGTGGCTGTCGGCGCAGCAGCGCCAGACGATCACCGAGGCCAAGGCGTACCAGGCGCAGTTCGACGGGACGAAGAAGAAGGTCGACCTCCAGGTCCAGACGGCGACGCGGATCGAGAAGCAGCTCGACACGCAGCGCAAGTCGATCCAGAAGGACCAGGACAAGTGGGAGCAGATCCGTCGCTCGGCCTACGCCAAGCAGTACGGCAGCTCGTACCAGACCGCGACGTACAACGGGCAGGCCAGCGGTAACGCGGCCGTCGTGGTGCAGTTCGCGCTGGCGCAGCAGGGTGAGCCGTACGTGTTCGGCGGCGCCGGCCCGAACCAGTGGGACTGCTCGGGCCTGACGATGATGGCCTGGAAGCAGGTCGGCGTGAACCTGCCGCACTCGGCCCACCAGCAGTACAACATGATCAAGCACGTCTCCAGGGAGAACCTGCAGCCGGGCGACATCGTGTTCTTCTACTCCGACCTGCACCACTCGGCGATCTACATCGGCAACGGCCAGGTCGTGCACGCGCCGACCGAGGGCCAGCCGGTCCAGGTCGAGCAGGTCGCGAACATGCCGTACGCCGGGGCCGGCCGCCCCTAGAAGCGAGAGGTCGGTGGGCCATGAATACTGGTGTTCATGGCCCACACCGACCTTCGTGAGTTCCTGAAGCGGCTGGAGAAGGCCGGTGAACTCAAGCGGGTGACCGCGCCGGTCGATCCGACGCTGGAGATCAGCGAGATCACCCAGCGGGTGGTGCGCGACGGCGGTCCGGCCCTGCTGTTCGAGAACCCGACGCGCGGCGAGATGCCGATCGTGATGAACGTGTTCGGCACCGAGCGCCGGATGGCCCTGGCCCTCGGCGTCGACGATCTCGACGAGATCGGGCAGCGCATCGCCGGTCTGCTCAAGCCCGAGCTGCCCCAGGGTTTCAGCGGCTTCCGCGAGGCGCTGGGCAAACTCACCCAGCTGAAGAACGTCCCCCCGAAGCGGGTGAAGACGGCGCCCAGCCAGGAAGTCGTCTACAAGGACGACGCGGTCGACCTCGACCGGTTGCCGGGCCTGCAGGTGTGGCCGGGAGACGGCGGGATCTACCACAACCTCGGCCTGACCCACACGAAGCACCCGGAGACCGGCGCGCGCAACCTCGGCCTGTACCGGCTGCAGCAGCACAGCCGGAACACGCTGGGCATGCACTGGCAGATCCACAAGGACTCCACCGCGCACCACGCGGTCGCCGAGCGTCTCGGCCAGCGGCTGCCGGTCGCGATCGCGTTCGGCTGCGACCCGGCCGTGTCGTACAGCGCGACCGCGCCGCTCCCCGGCGACATCGACGAGTACCTGTTCGCCGGCTTCCTGCGCGGCGAGCGGGTCGAGATGGTCGACTGCCTGACCGTGCCGCTGCAGGTGCCCGCGCACGCCCAGGTGGTGCTCGAGGGGTACCTCGAGCCGGGCGAGCGCGCCCCGGAGGGCCCGTTCGGCGACCACACCGGGTTCTACACCCCGGTCGAGGACTTCCCGGTGCTGCACGTCGAGTGCATGACGACGCAGCGCAAGCCGATCTACCAGTCGATCATCACCAGCCAGCCGCCCCAGGAGGACGGGCCGATCGGCAAGGCCACCGAGCGCATCTTCCTGCCGCTGATCAAGTTCATGATCCCCGACATCGTCGACTACGACCTGCCCGACGCCGGCGTCTTCCACAACTGCTGCATCGTCTCGATCGACAAGCGGTTCCCGAAGCACGCGATGAAGGTCATGAACGCGATCTGGGGCGCCGGGCTGCTCTCGCTCTGCAAGCTGATCGTGGTGGTCGACGCCGACTGTGACGTGCACGACTACCGCGAGGTCGCGTTCCGGGCGTTCGGCAACGTCGACTACGCGCACGACATCCTGCTCACCCAGGGTCCGGTAGATCACCTCGATCACGCGTCCTACCAGCAGTTCTGGGGTGGCAAGCTGGGGGTGGACGCCACCCGCAAGCTGCCTACCGAGGGCTACCACCGGGGTTGGCCGGAGGAGATGCGGATGAGCCCCGAAGTGGTCGCGAAGGTCGACGCGCGCTGGCGGGAGCTGGGCCTGTGACCGAGACGGTCGAGGCGCCGAACAAGGTCAAGGCCTTCCTGCGGCTGGTCATGATCGAGCACTCGGTGTTCGCGCTGCCGTTCGCGTACGTGGCCGCGCTGACCGCGATGCGAACCGAGGGCCGGTCGGTGCAGTGGCTGACGCTGCTCGTGATCACGATCGCGATGGTCGCGGCGCGCACGGTGGCGATGGCCGCCAACCGCATCATCGACCGGCGCATCGACGCCCAGAACCCGCGCACCGCCCAGCGGGAGCTCGTCACCGGGGCGCTGTCGGTGCGGTCGGCCTGGGTCGGCCTGGTCGTGGCGCTGGTGGTGTTCCTGGCCTCGGCGGCCTGGCTGGGCTGGCTCTGCCTGGTGCTCTCGCCGATCGCGCTGTTCTTCCTGACGATCTACTCGTACGCGAAGCGCTTCACGGACTTCCCGCAGGCGTTCCTCGGGCTGGCCCAGGCGATCGCTCCGCTCGGCGCCTGGATCGGCGTCACCGGGCACTGGTCGTGGGCGGCGTTCGTGCTCGGGCTCGCGGTCGGCACCTGGATCGGCGGCTTCGACCTGATCTACGCCTGCCAGGACGTCGAGGTCGATCGGCGGATCGGCGTCCGGAGCGTGCCGGTTCGGTTCGGCATCGCCGCGTCGCTGCGGGCCTCCACGGTCGTCCACGTGGTCACGGTGGCGCTGTACGTCTGGTTCGGTGCGATGACCGGCTACGGGTGGCTCTGGTGGGCCGGAATGGCGTTCACCGCGGCCGTGCTGGCCTACGAGCACGCGATCGTGCGGGCCGACGACCTGTCCCGGGTGAACCGGGCGTTCTTCACCGCCAACGGCGTCATCGGGATCGTGCTGTTCCTGTTCGCGCTGGCCGACCTCGTGTTCCGGCAGGACCTGACCTGGTGAGACTGCCCTGGGTGGTCGGCGTCTCCGGCGCGAGCGGTACGCCGTACGCGCAGTCGGTGCTCAACGGGCTGCTCGACGCCGGTGAGGCCGTCGACCTGGTGGTGTCGCGGGCCGCGCGGCTGACGCTGCTCGACGAGGTCGGCCGGACGATCCGGGACGCGCACTGGGAAGAGGACGTCGCGGCCTGGCTCGGGCGCGACCTGAAGGACGTGCGCTACTGGCCGCCCGGTGACCTCGCGGCCGGGCCGAGCAGCGGCTCGTACCAGGTGCGCGGGATGGTCGTCGTGCCCGCCAGTACGGCGGCCGTGGCCGGCATCGCACTGGGGCTCTCGAAGGATCTGCTGCAGCGGGCCGCGGACGTGAACCTGAAGGAGCGGCGGCCGGTGGTCGTGGTGCCCCGGGAAACCCCGCTATCCCGGGGGCACCTCGTCCACCTGCTGGCGCTCCACGACGCCGGAGCGGTGGTGCTGCCGGCCAGCCCCGGCTTCTATGCCGGAACCTCCACGGTGCAGGAGCTGGTCGACTTCGTTGCGGGGAAGGTGCTCGACACCCTCGGAGTCGGCCACACCCTCTTCACCAGATGGCGCGGAGAGTTGGGTGGGGCACGGGCGCTTCTTTAGTGCCCCGCTGCTCTCCGCTCTTCGAGTTCGACATCCGGGTCACCAGATGCGAGCAGCGCGCGGACCTCGGATTCCCGGAAGCGACGGTGACCACCCGGGGTGCGGATGCTGCTGATTCGCCCAGCGGCCGCCCACCGCGTCACGGTCTTCGGGTCCACCCGGAAAAGCGCCGCGACCTCACCTGGGGTGAGTAGACGCTCGCCAACCTCCACTTTCGCCTCTCTTCTCGCCGGTGCGAAATCGCACGTTGATGCGCCGGAACGGCGCGGCGTTATTGGTTCGCGAGTCATTCAAGCACCGGAGGTCCGGTCGGCGACCGGAAACGGCCAAACTGATCTGATCGGGAGTCGATGGTCGATGCATCACCGATTGTGTGGCCGCACATCGATTCGCGCTGGTGCCGACCAGTCCCTACCGGGGTGACCTGCGATTACGGAGATTTCTCGGCTGGTTGACACAGCGTCGGCAAGGCTTCGGCGTGTTGGTTCGATTCCGAAGACCTAGTCCTGTGTCTGCGGTCACGAATTGTCGAGCTCTGTTCAACGAGTGCTCTTCGGTCCACATCGAACGAGATGTTTGCACTTCCAGAAGACAACGTTCGGCGCGACAACGTCGGCCTACTGCGGTTTGCCTGCGGGCGTGGGTCAGCGTGCCGCCCGGCCGCGGCTTACGATGCCCTCTGGGCTGGTGAGCGGCCGGTATCGGTGCGGAGCCGGACCGCCGGAGAGGAGCGTCGTGGACGAGATCGACCGGCGGTTGCTGGACACGCTCCGGAGCAGCGGCCGGGAGACGTACGCGGAGTTGGCGCGGCGCGTCGGTCTGTCCGCCCCGGCCGTGCACGACCGCGTGGGCAAACTCGAGTCCACCGGCGTCATCACCGGTTATCACGCGTCGGTCGACACCACGGCGATCGGTCTCGGCGTCACCGCGATGATCGGCGTGATCCAGGCCGAGAGCTCGGAGCAGGACGAGATCGCCGACGCGCTGCACCGCCTGCCGGAAGTCGAGTCGTGCTGGTTCGTCGCCGGTGAGGAGTCATTCCTGCTTCTCGTGCGGGTGCCCGACGTGGCGGCGCTCGAGCACACGATCGGCCGGCTGAACCGCATCCACGGCGTCGCCCGAACCCGTACGACCGTTGTGCTATCCACGAAATGGGAAGGCCGCGCGCGTCCGTTGGACGATCGCTGAACCGGACGGATTCCGAACGTGAGCCGCAGTCACGTTCGCTTTAGGTCGGTCCTGTTTCCGACGGCAACCAATTTTGGTCGACACAAGACTCGAATTGCTGTCGGGGTGCCGACAATTTGCCGCCTCCGAGTATCGGTCACGGGTTAGGCGATCGGGAATTCGCCGACGATTTGCATCTCGCGCGTCCCGACTCGGATACCGAGAGTGGCGAGCCGTTAGGGGGAACGGTTGGGGCCACTGAGTCGAACGGCGATACGGTTTTGACGGGTCGGTGGATGGGCTCCAATTGGAAGAGCGATTCCTTGATCGAATTAGCATCCACTTAAAAGCGGATAAATGGGCTGTGCACGGCCTGGGGGTCGTTCGGTGGTCGTGCGGACGTGGTGACGGGGGATGCGTCCGGAACGGGTGACTATCGTGGCCGTCATGACCGCGATCCCCACCACAGCCCCGTCATTGGTGACGCTGAGCGACATTCAGGCAGCCGCGGACAGGATTCGGGACTTGGTGGTGCGGACGCCGCTGCTCCCGTGCGCATGGGCCGAAGCCGGGCGTCCGCTGTGGCTGAAGCCCGAGAGCCTGCAGGCGACCGGGGCGTTCAAGCTGCGCGGAGCCAGCAACGCGCTGGCGCTCCTGGACGCCGGCCAGCGGGCGCGCGGGGTCGTGGCCCAGTCCAGCGGCAACCACGCCCAGGCGGTCGCGTACGCGGCGGCCCGGCTGGGGATCCGGGCAACGATCGTCATGCCCGACACGACGCCAGCGGTGAAGCTCGAAGCGACCCGGGGATACGGCGCCGAGATCCTGATCGTGCCGCCGGCCGAGCGGGACGTCCGTCCGCTGGAGCTGGTCGCCGAGCACGGGTACGCCCACGTCCCGCCGTACGACGACGCCCGGATCATCGCCGGCCAGGGCACCGTCGGACTGGAGATCGCGGAGGACCTCGGGGCCGATCACTCCGCGGCCGGCGAGGGGGACCTCGTCCTCGTGCCGGTGAGCGGGGGAGGGCTGATCTCCGGCGTCGCCACCGCGATCAAGGCGCTGTCGCCGACGACGCGGGTGATCGCGGTCGAACCGGAGCTGGCCGCGGACGCGGCCGAGAGCTTCCGGACCGGGCGGCGGGTCACCTGGACGCCGGAGCAGACCTACCGGACGATCGCCGACGGCCTACGGACGACGTCGGTGGGCGTGCTGCCGTTCGCGCACATCCGCGAGTACGTCGACGGGGTCGTGACCGTGTCGGACGAGGAGATCGCGTCGGCCGTGCGGGTGCTCGGCCGGAAGGCCCGGCTGGTCGCCGAGCCGTCGGGCGCCGTGACGACGGCGGCCTACCTGTACCACGCGGCCGAGCTGCCGCCGGCGGCGCGGACGGTGGCGGTCGTCTCGGGTGGGAACGTGGATCCGGCCAAATACCTGGAGTACTTCGGTGGGGCGTGACCGGGACTGGATCGACGAGGCGATCCGGCTGGTCGAGGCCGACGCCAACCGCTCGGCCGACACCCACCTCCTGACGTTCCCGCTGCCCGGGTCGGCGCTGGAGCTGTACATCAAGGACGAGTCGACGCACCCGACCGGCTCGCTGAAGCACCGGCTGGCCCGGTCGCTGTTCCTGTACGCGCTGTGCAACGGCTGGATCCGCGAGGGGACGACGGTCGTCGAGGCGTCGTCGGGCTCTACCGCGGTGAGCGAGGCGTACTTCGCCCGGATGCTCGGGCTGCCGTTCGTCGCGGTGATGCCGGCCGGGACGAGCGCGGAGAAGGTAGCGCTGATCGAGTTCCAGGGCGGGCGCTGTCACCTGGTCGACGACCCGCGGACGGTCTACGCCGAGTCGCACCGGCTGGCGTCGGAGCTCGACGGGCACTTCATGGACCAGTTCACGTACGCGGAGCGGGCCACGGACTGGCGTGGCAACAACAACATCGCCGAGTCGATCTTCGGGCAGCTGGAGTCCGAGCGGCACCCGGTGCCGCGGTGGATCGTGGTGGGCGCCGGGACCGGCGGTACCAGCGCGACGATCGGCCGGTACCTGCGCTACCGGCGGTACTCCACGCAGCTGTGCGTCGTCGACCCGGAGAACTCGGCGTTCCTCCCGGCCTGGTCGGCCGCCGACCCGTCGGTGATCACCGGCCGGGGGTCGCGGATCGAGGGGATCGGGCGGCAGCGCGTCGAGCCGAGCTTCGTCGGCGGGGTCGTCGACCGTATGATCGGTGTCCCGGACGCGGCGTCGATCGCCGCCGCGCGGTACGCGACGCGGAAGCTGGGGCGGCCGGTCGGAGGGTCGACCGGGACGAACCTGTGGGGCGTGTTCTCGTTGATCGCGGGCCTGGAGGGTGGCGGCAGCGTCGTCACGCTGCTGTGCGACGGCGGAGAGCGGTACTCGCGGACGTACTACGACGACGGGTGGCTGCGCGCGAACGGGCTGGAGCTGGCGCCGTACACCGAGACGCTGGAGCGCTTCGACGCGACCGGCGAGTGGGCGCCGCCGAGCTGAGTCGGTGGGAACCGCTGGCCTTCGGTCCGGGCGCAGGGCAGCATTGACGGCAAGTGGGCGCTGGGGGGCGGGCCGGAGGTCGGGGTAGACGGTGATCAGGGATCAGGTGGCCGCGCTCGTCGCCCGGCAGCCGCTCGTCCTCGTGGTCGGGCCGCACGGGGCCGGTCGTGCTGCTGCGCTGACGATCCTGGTCGGTCCGGCCGCCGGCGGGACGATGATCGACCTCGGCGCGTTATGGATGGCCGTCGACCCGCCCGGTGACCGGCCGCGGACGGTCCGGTTGAACGGGGCGCCGTCGGCGGTCGCGGGTAAGGGCTGGGAAGCGATCGCCGGGGCGATCGGGGCGGTGGCCGCGCCTCCGGCGGTGGTGCTCGTCGACACGTTCCAGGGGTTGGCGGCGGCGCTCGGGTCGGCCGGGGCGGCCGAGACCGTGAGTGCGCTGGTGGCGCCGGGGCGGACGGTCGTGCTGGTGCTGGACGTGCTGGCGGAGGCGGAGCAGTTCGGTCCGTTGGCGCAGCGGTTCGGTGTCGTGGTGAGTGTGGACGCTCAGGGGATCCGGTCGGTTTCGGCGGTGGCTGACGGGTCTGCGTCGGTCGGGCCGGGCTCGGGCGGGGAGGTGCCTCGGCGGGCCTGGGGGGAGGCGGCGGCCGAGCTGGCGAAGCCGGCCCCGGTTACGCCTCCGGTGGTGCCGGAGCCCCGAGCTGGAGACGAGCGGATCGGGGAGCGGCGGCGGTGGTGGCGCAGGCGCACGGAGCCTGATTCGACCGGAGCGCTCTCGGCGCCGGAGCCGCGCGCCGCCGGGCCGGCGGTGAACGTCGCGGTCCGGGTCGTCGACACGTCCGGGGCGCCGGTCGGCCGGCCGCTGACCCCCGGCGGCTACTACCTGATCCAGCTCGCGATGCGCGCCGCGACGAGCGACGACCTCGGCGCCTGGGTCCAGGTCTCGGTGGTGTCCGACGCGGTGCCGGTGCCGAGCGGCCCGCACGCGATGTTCGTCCCCGCCTCCGGAGCGGCCTGGACCTGCCCGTGCCAGCCCGGCGGCCCCCACACCTGCCTGCCCGAGGAGCGCTCCGAGCGGCTCGAGCTGCCTTTCGTCGCGCCGCGGCGTCCGGATGTGTACCGGGTGCATCTCGCGGTGCGGCACCGGGCCACGGTGATCCACCAGACGCGGCTGGAGCTGCCGGTCGCCGGCCCGGGCCTCGTCCTTCCGGAGTCGGCCGGGCCGAGCGCAACCGTCACGTACGAGGCCTCTAGGCCCTCGACCGGTCAGTAGACCGGGTGGCGAGGCCGGGGTAGTCGACGACGAAGCCGTCGTCGTCGACGGCAAGCTGCACGCGGTAGTCGCCGGAGCGGAACCCGATCTCGCCCGGCCCGGCCACGACGTACTTCTGGTCGCTCGCGACGACGGCCAGCGACGGCAGCTCGACGAACGCGAAAGTCAGGTCGAACTCGGTCCCGACCGGCTGCTCCCGCAGGTTCAGGCGACGGATCGGCAGCGTGTTGGTCAACGGCGAGAACGCGATGTCGACGTCGACCGCGTCGGTGAGCGTCTCGGGGTACTCGGACCCCGGCGGCGGTCCGGCCAGCGCACCGGTCTCGCTGGTGCGGATCTTCCAGGCGTCCCGGCCGGACTGGCGGACGAGACGCAGCGAGCGCGTCCACCCGGCGCCCTCGGTCGAGATCTCCAGCGAAGCGGTGGCCCAGCTCTCGTCGGTGGTGAGCGTGTAGCGGGCGCTGTACGGCTCGGGCGCGGCGCCGAGGGCCCAGCCGGCCATCCGGGTGCCGGAGACGATCGCGAGTTCCGCTCCGAAGCCGATCCGGTTCCATGCGTATTCAGCCATGAGGTGTGCGGCCCCTTCGAGTTGCGTGCGGTCCAGCCTGTCACGGCACGATGGCGGCATGGACATTTGGGCGAAACTGGAGGACCTGCAGCAGCGTCGGAGCGAGAAGTGGCGGAAGTACCCGTCGGACGTCCTGCCGGTGTTCGTCGCGGAGATGGACACCGTGCTGGCCGAGCCGATCCGCGCGGCGCTGGCGTCCGCAGTGGAGTTTTCGGACAGCGGGTACGCGGCGCGGGACGCGCTGCCGGACGCCTACGCGGCCTTCGCCCATCGGCGGTGGGGGTGGCGGCCGGACCCGGAGTCGATCGCGCTGATGCCGGACGTGGCTCGGGCGGTGCGCACCGCCATCGGGCTCGTGTCCGAGCCCGGCGACGCGGTCGTGATCAACCCGCCGGTCTACCCGCCGTTCTTCGAGTGGCTGTCGATACTGAGGCGGACGTTGGTGACCGTGCCGTTGCGGGCCGGGCGCCTGGATCTGGACGGGTTGGAGGCCGCGTTCGCCGCGGGGGCGCGGGTGTACCTGCTGTGCAACCCGCAGAACCCGACCGGGACCGTCCACACCCGGGACGAGTTGGCCGCGGTGGCGGCGCTGGCCTCGCGGTACGGCGTGCGGGTGGTGTCGGACGAGATCCACGCGCCGCTGACGTTCGATTCGGCGACGTTCACGCCGTATCTGTCGGTGGATGCGCGCGGTTTTGCGGCGGTGTCGACGTCGAAAGCGTGGAATCTGGCCGGGTTGAAGGCGGCGATGCTCGTGGCCGGAGGGGACTCGGTGCCGTTGCTGGAGCGGGTCGACGAGGACGCGATGTCGTCGACCGGGATCCTCGGGGTGATCGGGTCGGTGGCGGCGTTGGAGTCCGGCGAGGACTGGCTGGACGCGCTGCGCGCGGAGCTCGACGCGAATCGGCGGGCGTTGGGGGAGGCGCTGGCGCCGCTCGGGGTCGGGTACGCGGCGCCCGATGCGACGTACCTGGCCTGGCTCGATTTTCGGCCGCTCGGGTTGGGGGACGAGCCGGCGTCGGTGTTGCTGGAGCGGGGGAAGATCGCGTTGATGCGGGGGCTGGACTTCGGGCCCGAGGGGGCCGGGTTCGCGCGGTTCAACTTCGCGACCAGCCCCGACGTGATGGCCGAGGCTGTGTCGCGGATTGCTTCGGCTCTTTAGTTCAGGACGTTGTCGAGGACGTTCATGATCGTGTCGCCGGCGACCATCGCGATGCCTGCGCCGATCGCGATCGCGACGAGGAGGACCAGCGCGACGATGAGGACGGTCTTGCCGGTGCTCGATTTGGGTTCGGGGCGGGGTGAGGCGGAGCTGGGGCCGAGGAGGGCGCCGGCGAGGGAGGAGGTTTGTTCGGGGTTGTAGTCGGTGGGGGTTGCTTGTCCCGAAGGGGACTGGGCCGACTGGGGTTGGGAGTCGGCGGACGGGGCTCCGGCGGACGGGGCTCCGGCGGGGTAGGCGGACCAGCCGGGTTCGTGGGTCCAGCCGGGGCGGGCGACCGTGGGGATGTCGTCCAGGGGGTCGAAGAGCGGGGCGCCCAGC
>NZ_VIRS01000059.1 GCF_006912135.1 Cryptosporangium phraense
CGGCTGGCCCGGCGGGAGCGGCGCCGGCAACCGCCCTGGAACCGCCCCGCCCGGCGAGCGTCCCGCCCGCCGGCGCTGGATCCGACGGCAGGTCGACCGGCGGCAGGGGGAGCGGCCCCACCGGGCAGAGTGCCTCACCCACCACCCCCAGCGGCGCCTGGCTCGTCACCAGCGCCCGCACCCCCGGCGCCGCCGCCAGCACCCGGGTCGCGACGTCCGCGACCGCCTCCACCACGTGCTCGGCGTTGTCGAGGATCAGCAGCAGCTTCCGGCCCCCGAGCAGCTCCCCGAGCCGCTCCACCGAATCCAGGGCCGGCTCGTCCCCGGGCTCCAGCACCGGAACCGGCCGGGCCAGCACGGCCAGCACCGCCTCGGCGACCGCGTTCCCGCTCGCCCCGGCCGGTAACCCGGCCAGCTCCACCAGCCAAACCCCGTCCGGAGCGCCGAAGCCGCCCCGGCCGGAGCCACCCCCACCTCCGGCCACGCTCCCGCCCCCGGCCTCGCCGCCGGTGCCGCCTCCGGCCGGGCTCCCAGCCTTGCGGCCGGTCCCGCCTCCGGCCTCGCCGTCGGAGCCGCCCGCGCCGCCGGCCGGTCTCCCGGCATCGCCGTCGCCCCCTGCGGCAACCAGGGTCCCGGCCGCGGCCAAAGTCCCGGCCTCGATCGCGAGCCGGGTCTTCCCGGCCCCGCCCGGCCCGGTCAGCGTCACCAGCCGCCCGCTCCGGAGCAGCTCCCCGACCCGCGCCAGCTCCTCCCGCCGCCCGACCAACCTGGTCAGCGCGGCCGGCAACGTCCCCCGCCGGCCCGCGGCCGGCTTCCCCACCGCAGCCTTCCCCACGGCCGGCGTCTCGTCCTGCAACGCGGCCAGGTGGGCGGCCCGGAGCTCCGCGCCCGGGTCGACGCCCAGCTCGTCGGCCAGCTCCCGGCGCACCGACTCGTACCGGCGCAGCGCCTCGGCCCGGCGCCCGTCGGCAGTCAGCGCCCGGATCAGCCGGGCGGCCAGCCCCTCGGCCAGCGGATCGGCCGCGCAGGCCGCGGTCAGCTCGTCCACCAGCGCCGGCGCGTCGGCCCCGCGGGCCAGATCGGCGTCGACCCGGGCCTCGAGCGTGACCCGGCGCAACGCGTCGGCCCGCTCGGCCGCGACCGCCGCGAACGGAGCCCCCCGGGCGTCGGCCAGGGCTGGCCCGTGCCAGAGACCCAGGGCCTCGCGCAGCTGCCGCGCCGCGGCGTCCGCATCACCGGAGCGCAGCGACGCGGTACCCGCGGCGGACAGCCGCGCACACTCGTGCAGGTCGACGGCGGTCGGGGGGAGGGCGAGCCGGTAGCCGGCCGGGTGCGACACGATCGCGTCGCGGCCCGGCGGACCGGCGCGGCCGAGGTCGCGTCGCAGCCGGGAGACCGCGGACTGCAGCGCGTTGGCCGGCGCGGCCGGCGGCTCCGCCCCCCAGAGGTCGTCGACGAGCCGGTCGACGGTGATCAGCCGCCCCGGGTCGAGCGCCAGACGGCACAGCAGCGTGCGCTGCCGCACCCCGGTGACCGGCACCGCGCGATCGGTGGCGTCCCGGAGCTCCAGGGGACCCAGCAGCCGGATACGCATGCCGTCCATTCTGGCGCCCCCCACCGACAATCCCTACGCAAAATAACAAGCCCATACGCCCGAACACACCCACCCACCTGCCAACCCCGCACACCAGGGGAGGGGGCCGCCCACGCGGTGCCGCCTCGCGAACCCCCGAAAACTCGTCACACCGCGCGCAGGCGCGCGCCTGCGCGCGGGCACAGGGCCCGGTTTAGGGTTACGGACGTGGCCGACGAACTGGACGAGGAAACGCTGGCGTTCGCGCACCGGATGTTCGACGCGGCGCGCAACGGCGACTCCGACCTGCTCGCGCGCAACGTCGACGCGGGCCTGCCGGTGAACCTCACCAACGACAAGGGCGATTCACTGCTGCTCCTGGCCGCCTACTACGACCATCCCGCGACCGTGTCGGCGCTGCTGTCCCGGGGCGCCGACGCGAACCGCATCAACGACAAGGGCCAGACGCCGCTGGCGGCCGCGGTGTTCCGCCGGTCCGAGACCACCGTCCGGGCGCTGCTCGACGCGGGTGCCGATCCGCTGGCCGGCGGTCCGTCGGCGCTGGACACGGCCCGGTTCTTCGGTATCCCCGAGATGCTCGAGATCCTCGAAGACCCGCAGTCGTAGTAACAAGCCCATACGCCGAACAACGACCCGAAAAGCCAAACGCGTCACACCGGCGGCACCGGTCCTCCGGCCCCGAGGGGAGCGGGGGTAGCGTCCACGCGAGACAGCTTTCGAGCGGTGGGAGGCGTAATGGTGCAGGGACCAGTGACGGTCACGGTCACCGGTGCGGCGGGGCAGATCGGCTACGCGCTGTTGTTCCGGATCGCGTCCGGGCATCTGCTGGGTCCGGATGTTCCGGTCAAGCTGCGGCTGCTGGAGATCACTCCGGCGCTGAAGGCGGCCGAGGGTACCGCGATGGAGCTGGCGGACTGCGCGTTCCCGCTGCTGCAGAGCGTCGACATCTCGGACGACCCGCGGGTGGCGTTCGACGGTGCGAACGTGGCGCTGCTGGTGGGTGCCCGTCCCCGCACCAAGGGCATGGAGCGCGGTGACCTCCTGGAGGCCAACGGCGGGATCTTCAAGCCGCAGGGCGAGGCGATCAACGCGGTGGCCGCGGATGACGTGAAGGTGCTGGTCGTCGGTAACCCGGCGAACACGAACGCGTTGATCGCGCAGGCCCACGCGCCGGACGTGCCCGCGGAGCGGTTCACGGCGATGACCCGGCTGGATCACAACCGGGCGATCTCCCAGCTGGCGAGCAAGCTCGAGGTTCCGGTCACGGCGATCAAGAAGCTGACGATCTGGGGCAACCACTCGGCGACGCAGTACCCGGATCTGTTCCACACCGAGGTCAACGGGAAGATCGCGGCCGAGCAGGTCGACGAGGCCTGGTTGAAGGACACGTTCATCCCGACGGTGGCGAAGCGCGGTGCGGCGATCATCGAGGCGCGGGGTGCGTCGTCGGCGGCGTCGGCGGCGAACGCGGCGATCGACCACGTCTTCACCTGGGTGAACGGCACGGCTGAGGGTGACTGGACCTCCGCGGCGATTCCGTCGGACGGTTCGTACGGTGTGCCGGAGGGTCTGATTTCGTCGTTCCCGGTGACGGCGAAGGACGGGAAGTTCTCGATCGTCCAGGGGTTGGAGATCGATGCGTTCTCGCGGGAGCGGATCGATGCGTCGGTGGCTGAGCTGGGTGAGGAGCGCGACGCGGTGCGGGGCCTGGGCCTGATCTGAGGTCCGGTTTCACTGGAGGGCGGCCGGTCGGCCGCCCTTTAGTGTGTTTCTGTGATGGTTGATGCCGAGTTGCTGCCGGTTGCGGTCTTTTTTTCTGACGCTATGGGGCTGACCGGAAATACCCAGTTCGAGGCCGTGCGGCGGCCGGAGCTGGATGCCACCGTCAGCAGTCTGGCCGGTGGAGGGTCGCGGTTGGTGCGGGCGGGCGCGTCGACGTTCCTGGTGCGGCGGGCCGGGTCGTGGGGTGTGGTCGTGGATGTGACCGGGGTGGCGGAGGCGGAGCGGGAGTCGGCGCACGCGACCCGGCTGGAGTCGATCGGGCAGCTGGCGGCGGGGCTGGCGCACGAGATCAACACGCCGGTGCAGTACGTGTCGCACAACGTGCTGTTCCTGCGGGAGGCGTTCGGGTCGGTGCCGCCGGGGGTGTTCGACGAGTATCTGGCGGCCGAGGTGCCGGCGGCGATCGAGCAGACGCTGGAGGGTGTGGAGCGGGTCGCGGAGATCGTGCGGGCGATGAACGAGTTCGCGCATCCCGGTGAGGGGTTGGCGCCGGCGGATCTGAACCGGGCGGTGGAGTCGACGGTGCAGGTGTGCCGGAACGAGTGGAAGTACGTGGCGCGGCTGGAGCTGGAGCTGGACCCGGAGTTGGGGCTGGTGCCGTGTTTCGAGGGTGAGATCAAGCAGGTGGTGCTGAATCTGGTGGTGAACGCGGCGCACGCGATCGGGTCGCCGCCGGGGGTGATCCGGGTGTCGACGCGGCGGGTGCCGGACGGGGTGGAGATCGCGGTGGCCGACACGGGGATCGGGATGGACGAGGCGACCCGGGAACGGGTGTTCGATCCGTTCTTCACGACGAAGGGGGTCGGGAAGGGCACCGGGCAGGGGCTGGCGATGGCGTACCGGTCGGTGGTGGGGCGGCACGGGGGGTCGATCGCGGTGGAGTCGTCGCCGGGTGCGGGGTCGGTGTTCCGGGTGCGGTTGCCAACGACTGCGGTCGGTGGCGTGTGCGACGATGCGGCTCGTGAGCAGTCGCGAGGAGGATCGCCTGCGTGACCTGGTGCGGTTGCGCCGGGTGAAGGACCGGATCGATCGGGAGTACGCGCAGCCGTTGAACGTGGAGGCGCTGGCGCGGGATGCGCACATGTCGGCGGGTCATCTGAGCCGGGAGTTCCGGCGGGCGTACGGCGAGTCGCCGTATTCGTATCTGATGACGCGGCGGATCGAGCGGGCGATGGCGTTGTTGCGGCGTGGTGATCTGAGCGTCACCGAGGTGTGTTTCGCGGTGGGGTGTTCGTCGCTGGGGACGTTTTCGACGCGGTTCACGGAGTTGGTGGGCGTCCCGCCGAGTGCGTTCCGGAAGGAACCGTCGGAGACCGACGGGATCCCCTCGTGCGTGGCGAAGCAGGTGACGCGACCGGTCAGGAATCGAGAAGCGGCGCCGCAGGCGCCACACGTAGCGTGACCGGCATGGACATCACGATCTTCAACAGTTTCCTGCCGCAGACCGACCCGGAGGCGGCGATCACGTTCTACCGGGACGTGCTCGGGTGGGAGGTGCGGCTGGACGTCGGGTACGGGGACATGCGGTGGATCACGGTGGGCCCGAAGGGGCAGCCGGACACCGCGGTGGTGCTGCACCCGCCGGCGGCGGACCCGGGCATCACCGACGACGAGCGCCGGGTGATCGCGGAGATGATGGCGAAGGGCACCTACGGGGGTCTGAACCTGGCGACCAAGGACGTGGACGCGACGTTCGCGCAGCTGGTGGAGGCGGGCGCGGAGGTCGTGCAGGAGCCGACCGATCAGCCGTACGGGGTGCGTGACGGGGCGGTGCGGGACCCGTCCGGCAACTTGTTGCGTATCCAGCAGCGATAGGAGCGTCGAGTGGACCGTGCCGACAGTGCCGACGGTGCCGACAGCCACGATCTGATCCGTGTGGTGGGAGCCCGGGTGAACAACTTGAAGGACGTGAGCGTCGAGATTCCGAAGCGGCGGCTGACCGTGTTCACCGGGGTGTCGGGTTCGGGGAAGAGTTCGCTGGTGTTCGGGACGATCGCGGCGGAGTCGCAGCGGTTGATCAACGAGACGTATTCGACGTTCGTGCAGGGGTTCATGCCGACGCAGGCGCGTCCGGAGGTGGACGTCCTGGAGGGGCTGACGACGGCGATCATCGTCGATCAGCAGCGGATGGGGGCGGATCCGCGGTCGACGGTGGGGACGGCGACGGACGCGAACGCGATGTTGCGGATCCTGTTCTCGCGGCTGGGGTCGCCGCACGTCGGGTCGCCGCAGGCGTTCTCGTTCAACGTGGCGTCGGTGTCGGGCGCGGGTGCGGTGACGGTGGAGAAGGCCGGCCGGACGGTGAAGGAGCGGCGGGAGTTCTCGGTCACCGGGGGGATGTGTCCGCGGTGTGAGGGGCGGGGGTCGGTGTCGGACATCGATCTGTCGGCGTTGTACGACGCGGACAAGTCGCTGAACGAGGGCGCGATCACGATTCCCGGATACAGCATGGACGGCTGGCAGGGCCGGATCCTGCGGGGCGTGGGGTATTTCGATCCGGACAAGCCGATTCGTTCGTTCACGAAGAAGGAGCTCGATGCGCTCCTGTATCGGGAGCCGACGAAGGTGAAGATCGAGGGCATCAACCTGACGTATTCGGGGTTGGTGCCGTCGATCCAGAAGTCGTACCTGTCGAAGGACGTCGACGCGTTGCAGCCGCACGTGCGGGCGTTCGTGGAGCGGGTCGCGGTGTTCCGGACGTGCCCGGAGTGTGACGGGACGCGGCTGTCGGAGGCGGCGCGGTCGTCGAGGGTGGCCGGGATCAGCATCGCGGACGCGTGCCGGATGCAGATCTCGGATCTGGCCGGGTGGGTGCGGGGGCTGGCGGAGCCGTCGGTGGCGCCGTTGCTGACGTCGCTGAGCGGGGTGCTGGAGTCGTTCGTCGGGATCGGGCTGGGGTATCTGTCGCTGGAGCGGCCGTCGGGGACGTTGTCGGGCGGCGAGTCGCAGCGGGTGAAGATGATCCGGCATCTGGGGTCGGCGCTGACCGACGTCACGTACGTGTTCGACGAGCCGACGGTCGGGTTGCACCCGCACGACATCGCGCGGATGAACGACCTGCTGGTGCGGTTGCGGAACAAGGGCAACACGGTGCTGGTGGTGGAGCACAAGCCGGAGGCGATCGCGATCGCCGAGCACGTGGTGGATCTGGGGCCGCGGGCCGGGTCGGCCGGTGGTGAGGTGGTGTTCGAGGGCACGGTGGAGGGGCTGCGCCGGTCGGGGACGCTGACCGGCCGGCATCTGGACGATCGGGCGTCGCTGAAGGCGGCGGTGCGGGAGCGGTCGGGGGTGCTGGAGATCCGGGGGGCGTCGACGCACAACCTGCGGGACGTGTCGGTGGACGTGCCGCTGGGGGTGCTGGTCGTGGTGACCGGGGTGGCCGGGTCGGGGAAGTCGTCGCTGATCCACGGGTCGGTGTCGACGCGCGAGGGTGTGGTGTCGGTGGATCAGACGCCGATCCGGGGTTCGCGGCGGTCGAATCCGGCGACGTACACGGGGTTGCTGGAGCCGATCCGGAAGGCGTTCGCGAAGGCCAACGGGGTGAAGCCGGCGTTGTTCTCGCCGAATTCGGAGGGTGCGTGCCCGCTGTGCAAGGGCGCGGGGGTGATCTATATGGACTTGGCGATCATGGCCGGGGTCGCGACGGTGTGCGAGGAGTGCGAGGGTCGGCGGTTCCAAGCGTCGGTGCTGGAGTACCGGTTCGCCGGGAAGGACATCAACGAGGTGCTCGGGATGTCGGTGGCCGAGGCGGAGGAGTTCTTCGCCGGGCAGTTGCCGGCGGCGCACGCGATCTTGTCGCGGCTTTCTCAGGTGGGGTTGGGGTATCTGCGGATCGGTCAGCCGCTGACGACGTTGTCCGGTGGCGAGCGGCAGCGGTTGAAGCTGGCGACGCACATGGCCGACAAGGGTGGGGTGCTGGTGCTGGACGAGCCGACGACGGGTCTGCATCTGGCCGATGTGGAGCAGTTGCTGGGGTTGCTGGATCGGCTGGTGGATTCGGGGAAATCGGTGATCGTGATCGAGCATCACCAGGCGGTGATGGCGCACGCGGACTGGATCATCGATCTGGGGCCGGGTGCGGGTCATGACGGGGGGTCGGTGGTCTTCGAGGGCCGGCCGGCCGATCTGGTGGCGTCGAGGTCGACGCTGACGGGCGAGCATCTGGCCCAGTATGTGAAGCCGGTTCCGAATCCCCGATAATGTGCATTATGTCAAGTTGATGGGGTGGGTCGGAGGGCGGCGGCCAGCCGGGTGTGGTCGTGGTAGTCGTGGGTCTCGGCGATGCGGCCGTCCCGGGCCCGGAGGTATTGGATGTTCGCGACCCGGAACTCCTGCCCGGTCGTCGTCACCCGCACCACGTAGTCGAACTCGGCCAGCACCACGTCCGGATCGGGCGTCGGGTAGATCCTCACGTTGTCGGCGCGGAAGCGGATCGGCATCGACGTCGAGCGGGCGAAGTGCTCGGCGACGGCCTCACGGCCGTTGAGCACCACGGGCGTCGGTAGCGCGAACGGCATCGTGACGCGGGCGTCGTCGGTGTAGAGGTCGGCGAGGTGGTCCCACTGGGCGGTTTCGAGGCCGTGCAGGAGGCGGCGGAACAGGTCGGGCGTGGACATGGCTCTCCCCTCGGTTAGGATCCGGAGTCATGACTCCGAATGCGTCCGACGATACGGAGTCGCCACTCCGTTTGTCTACGCCGGCCAGACCGTTGCGTGCCGACGCCCGGCGTAACCGGGAGAGGGTCCTGAGCGCCGCCGAGGACCTGTTCGGTGCCCGCGGCACGAGCGTCTCCACCGAGGAGATCGCCCAGGCGGCCGGCGTGGGCGTCGGCACGGTGTTCCGCCACTTCCCCACCAAGGAGGAGCTCCTCGAAGCGGTCTTCAAAGCCCGTCTCGACCGGCTCGCCGACGAGGTGCGGCACAGCGCCGAGACCGGCGACCCGGCGACCGCGTTCCGGGGCGAGATCACCCGGATCGTCGATCAGTCCCCGTCGAAGAACGCGATCACCGACGCGCTGGCCGCGGCCGGCGTCCGCATGGATGCGGTGAAGGCCGGGGTGGGCGGACGGGTCACCGAGGCGCTGGGGTTGCTCCTGCGCCGGGCGCAGGAGGCGGGCGCGGTGCGCCCGGACGTGGACGTGCCGACGTTGATCGCGCTGCTGGTCGGCGCGGCCCAGGCGGTGGAGGCGGCCGGTGACGACCCGGTGCGCCGGGCCCGGGTCGTCACCGTCCTGCTGGACGGCCTCAGCCTTCGAGCGGGATGAGCTGCGCGGAGTGCTCGCCGCCGAGGAACTCGAGGATGAGTTCGTTGACCAGCGCCGGCTTCTCCATCGGCAAGCCGTGCGACGTCCCGGGCACCACCGCCAGCTGCGCCTCGGCCAGCGTCCGGCGGATCAGCGCGCTGTGCTCGACCGTGACGAAATCGCCGTCGCCCTGCATCACCAGCGTGGGCGCGGTGATCGTGGCGAGCTCGTCGAGCGGGATGCCGGTGTCTTCCCGCCACATTCGTAGGATCTTCTCGACGACCACGTCGAAATGCGCCGGGCCGTCGGGCGAGAGCGCGTCGTAGGACTCGCGGGCCCAGGCGGTCATCGCCGCGGTGTCGGCCAGCATCGCGGCGACCGCGGGGTGCGCGCCGTCGGGCTGGAAGTACTGCCCGATCAGGACGAGTTTCTCGACGAGCTCGGGCCGGTCGATCGCGACGAGCGCGGCGACCAGGGCGCCGTCGCTCCAGCCGACGAGGTGCGCGGAGCTGACGCCGAGGACGTCCAGGAGGCGGGCGGTCTCGGCCGCCATGAGCCGGTAGGTGTAGCGGCCGTCGGCGTCGGCGGTGCGGCCGTGCCCGCGGCGCTCGGGGACGATCACCTGGTACTGCTTGGCCAGTTCCGGCACCTGGCCGGCCCAGGTGTCGGCGGTGGCGAGGCCGCCGTGGAGGAGGACGAGCGGGTCGCCCGTGCCGTGGGTCTCGTAGTAGGTGTTCAGCCCGTCGACGTTCGCGTAGCTCATGGCGCCTAAACGTACGCCGGCCCCATCGGGGGCTGGGGGGCTTCCCGATGGGGCCGGTAGGCAGAGCCGGTCCGAGGGTCCGGACCGGCTCGTGGTTCAGTGCGGGGTCATCAGTGCGGGGTCAGTCGCAGTCTTCGGCGCGCAGGACCCAGACGCCGCGGTAGCGCCAGCTGTCGCCCTGCCAGAAGCCGCTGATGTTGTTGCCCCACTGCGACTTCCAGTAGCCGCGGTAGCCGGTGCGCAGGAAGTCGCAGTCGTAGTCCTCCCAGTAGCCGCGGTACTCGCCGACCCGGCCGGCCCACTCGCACTGGCGGCGGCTGCCGAACACGGCGACGACCTCGTCCTCGTCGCCGCCCCAGCCGTAGTAGCCGCCGCCATAGTGCCCGGAGTGGGTCGAGGGGGCGGTGGCCTGCGCGGTGCCGGCCATTCCGACGACCGCGCCCCCGGTGACCGCCAGACCCGCCAGGGCCAGCGCCGCGCGCCGTGCTGTCTTGCTCGTCATGTACGTCCCTCCAAAGAGATGTATCGGGCAGGGAGTACGAAAGCACGCTAGATGTGAGTTTTGTGAGAAAAGGGCGGGCGGCCGCGCGGTGCGTCGGGCGCCACGCCCGAGTAATGCCCGTTCGGTGGAGGCGTGGTCCCGGCCGTTCAGATGAGCGCCTGGTGAACCTGATGCGTGATGGATCCGTGTGACCCCTCGTACTGGTGAGCATGAGGTGCCCGGACCGGACGGAGGCACGGACATATGCCGAAACGGGTGGACCATCAGCAGCGCCGGCGCGAGATCGCCGACGCGCTGCTGCGGGTCGTGGGCGTCCACGGACTGCACGGGATGAGCCTGCGGGAGGTGGCCTCGGAGGCCGGCGTCTCGCTGCGCCTGGTGCAGTACTACTTCCCCAGCAAGGAGCAGCTGCTGCTGTACACGGCCGCGTACCTCAACCGGCGGCTGGCCGAGGAGACCTCGGCCCGGGTCGCGGGCGCCGGCCCGTCGCCGCGGACGGTCATCGAGGCGACGCTGGCCGCGCTGTTACCGACCGACCCGGAGACGCGCCGGTTCCACCTCGCGCACGCCGCGTTCGCGGTGCTCGCGATGACCGACTCGACGATCGCCGCGCAGGCCGTGCTGGCCGGGCCCGACGCCCGCGAGGAGCTGCTCGTGCAGCAGCTGCGGATGGTGCTGCGCCCGCCGTCGGACCCGCGCGCCGAGGCCGTCGGCCTGCTCGCGATGTCCTCCGGTCTGGCGACCAGCGTCCTCGGTGGCTCCCGCAGCACCGAGGAAGCGCTCGGCGTCCTGCGCAACCACCTCGACCGGCTCCTGCCGGTCCCTACGCCGGCCCGCGCGAGTAGCTGGTGACGGTTGCGGCCAGCGCGTCCAGCGCGCGGCGCGCGTCCGCATAGGCTTCGTCGATGGACGTCCCGGAGCCGGTCACCGTCACCGTGGCGCGGGCCCCACCCGGGCCGGGGGTCAGCTGCCAGTCCCCCGCCGCCGGGGGCCGGCCGTCGAGAATCGTCCGGACGACGTCGACGGGCTGGGTGAGCTGGCGGACGAACCGGACGCGCCAGCCGCCGCCGGGCAGTGCCTCGGTGACGCCGTCGCGCAGTCCGAAGTCGTCGAGGAGCCGGTCGTGGAGCTGCGCCGACCACCCGGCCGGCGCGGTCGTGCCGGACAGGGTGGCGTCGAGGGTGTCCAGGCAGGACGTCCAGCCGGTGGCGAAGCTGGCCGCGCCGGGGCCGTCGTCGAACGTGTGGGTGAACGTGAGCAGGCAGCCGGGGCCGTCCGGGGCGAGTTCCCAGCGGAGGATCTCGCCCTGCCAGCTGAACTCGAAGAGGTGCTCGGGTTCGCACGCGCGGACCTCGCCGCCGGAGGGCGGGGCCTCGGCGTCGCGGAACGTGAACGTCAGCGCGCGTTCGTCGCCGAACGTGACGTCGGCCGGGAACCAGTGGGTGAGCTCGTCCGGGGAGGTGAGCGCGCGCCAGACGCGGCCGCGGGGATGGGCGAAGCGTCGTTCCATCCGGATCTGGTGGCGGTCGCCGGAGCGGGTCAGCTTCATGCCCGTCAGGTTATATTCCTTGTCAAGCATGTACGCGTGCGACGATGGCGGCATGGGGAAAACGTACGCACGCCTCGACGACCGGCTCCGGACCTTCATCGACGCGCAACCGGTGTTCTTCGTGGCGACCGCGCCGCTGGCCGCGGACGGCTCGGTCAACCTCTCGCCGAAGGGCCGCTCGGGGTCCCTCGCGGTCCTGGACGAGACGACGCTGGCCTATCTGGACTTCGGCGGCAGCCACGCCGAGACCATCGCCCACCTGCGGGAGAACGGGCGGATCACGCTGATGTGGTGTGCGTTCGCCGGTCCCCCGACCGTGCTGCGCGTGCACGGGCGGGGCGAGCCGGTGTACCGGGACGACCCGCGGTTCGCCACGCTGATGCCGGCCCTGGCCGGCGCGGACGCGGTGGGCGTGCGGGCGATCATCCTGGTCACCGCGGAGCGGATCAGCGACTCGTGCGGGTTCGCGGTGCCGCTGATGGAGTACCGGGAGGACCGGTCGATGCACGCGGACTTCTTCGGCCGCAAGGGCGAGGAGGGGTTCGCGGACTACTGCGCGAGCAAGGAGTTCAACCGCTCGAGCATCGACGGGCTGCCCGGCGTGCCGCTCCCGCTGCCGCCCCGGACGGACGCGGGCGCCCCCGCATAGGCCGGGAAAATCGGGTGCGCTGCCGGGTTCGGGGGCGCTAGGGTTCGCCGCGAACGACGAGCTGACGAGGAGGTGTGCATGGCCGCCGCCGTGGTTGACGCTGCCCTGCGCAGCCTCCGCCCGTCCCTCGTCCTTCCGCCCCCCCACTGAGGGGCCACTCCCGATCGGGTTCCTCCGTTGTCGTTCTCTCTCGAAGTTCTCGGCTGGTCCACCTCCTGGGCCGACACGTTCGCGCCCCACGCGGCCGGTGGGCTGACCCCCGGGCGGGTCGCGCGCGTCGACCGCGGCCGGTGCGACGTCCTCACCGCCTCCGGCCCGGTGCGGGCCGAGTCCGCCCGCGCCGACGTCTGCACCGGCGACTGGGTCGCGCTCTCCGGCCACTACGTGCACGCGGTGCTGCCCCGCCGGACCGCGCTGGTCCGCGCGGCCGCGTCCGGTGTGTCCTCCGGTCAGACTCTGGCCGCCAACGTCGACGTCGTCGCGGTCGTCGTCCCGGCCACGACCGGCGTCGACCTCGGCCGGGCCGAACGTCTGCTCGCGCTGGCCTGGGAGAGCGGCGCCCGGCCGGTCGTCGTCCTCACCAAGACCGACGCCTGCCCGGACGTCGGAGGCGTGCTGGACGCGCTCGCCGGCGCCGCGGTCGGGGTGGACGTGCTCCCAGTGAGCGCAGTGGCCGGAGAAGGCCTGGACGCGCTCACCGCCGAACTGACCGGCACCGTGGTGCTGGTCGGGCAGTCCGGCGTCGGCAAGTCGACGCTCGCGACCGCGCTGACCGGCGTCGACCTGGCCGTGCAGGACGTACGCGGGGTCGACGGGAAAGGCCGGCACACCACCGTGCGGCGGGAACTGATCCCGCTGCGCGGCGGCCGCGGCGTCCTCATCGACACCCCGGGCCTGCGGGGCGTCGGCCTGTACGACGCGTCGGACGGCCTGACCCTGGCCTTCGCGGACGTGGAGGCGCTGGCCGGCGGGTGCCGGTTCACCGACTGCGGGCATGCGTCCGAGCCCGGCTGCGCCGTGCGGGCGGCGATCGACGCCGGGCAGCTGCCGGAACGGCGGCTGGAGAGCTACCGCAAACTGCTGCGCGAGAACGAGTGGGCGGCCGCGCGCACCGACGCGCGGCTGCGGGCCGAGCGGCGCCGGTCCGAGCGGGTCGCGCACCGGCAGTACCGCAACCAGTGGAACCGCCCCGGTCACGGCCGGCGGTGAGCCGAACCGCCCTGGCGATGGCCGGCGGTGGGTCGAACCGCCCGGCCGTGGCCGGCGTTGACATGAACCCGGCTTCAGCTTCTACGGTGCCGGGATGAGCATGGAGATGGCGGCGTGGAACTCGCTGTACCACGCGATGCACGCCCACGAGGAACGACGGCCGTTCTCCCGGGCCACGCTGCGGCGCATCGGCGGGTTCGCCCGCCCGCACCGCCGGGCGCTGACGCTGTTCGTCGGGTTGTCGGTGGTGGCCGCGCTGTTCGCGGTGGCGACGCCGGTGCTGGCCGGGCGGGTCCTCGACGCGATCGTCGGCGGTGAGGACACCCGGGTCGTGGTGTGGCTGGCGGTCGTGATCGCGGTGATCGCGGTCGGGGAGGCCGCGCTCGGGCTGGCCACCCGGCGGCTGTCCGCGGGCATCGGCGAGGGCCTGATCCTCGACCTGCGCACCGCGGTGTTCGATCACGTGCAGCGGATGCCGGTCGCGTTCTTCACCCGCACCCGCACCGGCGCGCTGGTCAGCCGCCTCAACAACGACGTCATCGGGGCGCAGCGGGCGTTCAGCGACACGCTGTCGGGGGTGGTCGGCAACGCGGTGACGCTCGTGCTGACGCTGGTCGTGATGCTCGGCATCTCGTGGCCGATCACGCTGCTGGCGCTGGTGCTGCTGCCGGTGTTCGTCGTCCCGGCCCGGCGGATGGGCCGCCGCCTGGCCCGGCTGGAACGGGAGGCCGCCGACCACAACGCGGCGATGGGCACCCAGATGACCGAGCGGTTCTCCGCCCCGGGCGCGACGCTGGTCAAGCTGTACGGGCGGCCGCACCGGGAGTCGGCGGCGTTCGCGCTGCGGGCCCGCCTGGTGCGCGACATCGGGGTGCGCACCGCGATGGTGCAGTCGGTGTTCATGACCGCGCTGACGCTGGTCTCGGCGCTGGCGCTGGCCCTGGTGTACGGGCTGGGCGGGTTCTCGGCGCTGCGCGGGAACCTCGACGCCGGTGACGTCGTCGCGATGGCGTTGCTGCTCACCCGGCTCTACGCCCCGCTGACCGCGCTGGCCAGCGCCCGGGTCGAGGTGATGAGCGCACTGGTCAGCTTCGAGCGGGTCTTCGAGGTCCTGGACCTGCCGCCGCTGATCGTCGAGAAGCCCGGCGCGCGGCCGGTGCCGGACGGGCCGGTGTCGGTGGAGTTCGACGCGGTGCGGTTCAGCTACCCGTCGGCCGAGAAGGTGTCGCTGGCGTCGCTGGAGGAGGTCGCGGCGCTGGACACCCGCGGCGGCGTCGAGGTGCTGCACGACGTGTCGTTCACGGTGCCGGCCGGGACGCTGACGGCGCTGGTCGGGTCGTCCGGGGCCGGGAAGTCCACGATCGCCCAGCTGATCCCCCGGCTGTACGACGTCGACGCGGGCGCGGTGCGGCTGTCGGGGGTGGACGTGCGGGACCTGACCGCCGAGTCGCTGCGCGAGACGCTCGGCCTGGTGACCCAGGACGGGCACCTGTTCCACGAGTCGATCCGGGAGAACCTGCTGCTGGCCCGCCCGGACGCCTCCGACGAGGAGATCTGGGACGCGTTGTCGCGGGCCCGGCTCGCCGACCTGGTCGGGGCGCTGGCCGACGAGCTCGACACGGTCGTCGGGGAACGCGGCTACCGGCTGTCGGGCGGGGAGCGGCAGCGGCTCACGATCGCGCGGCTGCTGCTGGCCCGGCCGCGGGTGGTGATCCTCGACGAGGCGACCGCGCACCTGGACTCCACGTCGGAGGCCGCGGTGCAGGCCGCGCTGGCCGAGGCGCTGGCCGGGCGGACCGCGGTGGTGATCGCGCACCGGTTGTCGACGGTGCGGGCGGCCGACCAGATCCTCGTCGTCGAGGGCGGGAGGATCGTCGAGCGGGGGACGCACGGCGAGCTGCTGGCGCTGCGTGGCCGGTACGCGGAACTGCACGCGACCCAGTTCAGCCAGGACCCGGTCCCGGCGTAGCCGGGTGCGGCGCCCGGCGGCCGAGCGCGGACCGGACCGGGCCGGGCCGGGCCGCGGACCGGGCCGGAGCGGCCCGGGCCGCGGACCGGGCCGGAGCGGGCCGGGGGCCGGAGCGGGCCGGGGGCCGGAGCGGGCCGGGGGCCGGAGCGGGCCGGCGGGGCGGGCCTAGCCGGCGGGGGGCGGTGGCGGGGCGTGGCGGGTGACGTGGACGGCGAACGGGTCGAGGCCGACCTCGGCCCGGCGGTCGTCCATCGCGCCGGGGTCGAGCACCGGCCATGGCACCGGGGCGCCGTCGGCGCCGACCCCGGCGATCTGCGTCCCGTACACCTGCGGGTGACCCGAGTTGACCAGCACCCGGTCGCGCAGCATCGCCAGGTCGGCCGGGCGGCCCTCCCCGGCCGCGACCGCGTCCTCCAGCAGGGCCAGGGCCCGCTGCTGGACGTCGAGCTGCCGGTCGGCGTGCATCGCGATCTTCCACGCGCACCGGGACGCCTGCTCCCCGACCAGCCCGGGCGTCGGCCAGCCGTGGCGGCCCAGGATCTCGCGCAGCCGGTCCCCGTGCGCGGCGGTGACCCGTCGCCACTCCAGCTGGCGCGCGAAGTCCGCGGTGTCGAGGCCGTCGGCGGTGCGGTCGGTGTCGGCCGCGGCCATCGCGATCAGCTCGGCGGCCAGCTCCCGGATCTGTTCTGCCACGCTCTCACCGTACTGGTGCGAGCCCGGGAAGGATGATGGAGCGGGCTGGCGGGAACTCGGCGGTGGGTGGCGTTCGGGCCACTGTCGCGCGACCGTTCCCGTCCCTAGCGTCGCTGCGGTGACCTCCGCGTTCTTTCTCTCGCTCCACGTGCTCGCCGCGATCCTCGCGATCGGACCGGTCACGGTCGCGGCGAGCATGTTCCCCCGCTACGTGCGCACGGCCGCCACCGACCCGCACGCCGTCACGATCCTGGGCTCGCTGCACCGGATCTGCCGCGTCTACACGGTCCTCGGCCTCCTCGTCCCCGCGTTCGGCCTGGCCACGGCCGCGTCGATGGGTGTCCTCACCGACGCGTGGGTGCTCACCTCGATCGCGCTCACCGCGGCCGCCGCCGCGGTGCTGACGCTGGCCGTCCTCCCCCGCCAGGCGGAGGCACTCTCCGCGCTGGACGCTCAGCCCGAGGCGGCCTCAGGGTCGAGTGCAGGTTCAGCCACCGCGGCCCGCCTCGGCATGGTCACCGGGATCTTCAACCTGCTCTGGGCCGTCGTCGTCGTGCTGATGATCGTCCGCCCCGGCTCCACCACCGGCGTCTGACCGAACGACCGGCGGTAGGCGGCCGGGCTCACCCCGACCAGGCGCTTGAACCGGTCCCGGAACGTGCTCGCCCCGGTGAACCCGACCTCGGCGGCGATCCGCTCGACCGGGTGCCCGGTGGTCTCCAGCAGGTGCTGCGCCCGGCGCAGCCGGACCCGGTTGAGCCACTGCAGCGGCGTCGTCCCGGTCTGCTCCCGGAACCGCCGGGAGAGCGTCCGGTCCGACAGCGCGGCCCGCCGGGCCAGGTCGTCGAGCGTCAGCGGACGGTGCAGGTTCTCCTCGGCCCAGGCCAGCAACGGCCGCAGCGACGTCCCGTCCGGCGCCGGCGGCTCGTAGGCGATGAACTGCGCCTGCCCGCCGTCGCGCTCCAGCGGCATCACCGACAGCCGGGCCGCGTCGGCCGCGACCGCGGCGCCGTGGTCCCGGCGCACGAGGTGCAGGCACAGGTCCAGACCCGCGGCCGCGCCGGCCGACGTCAGCACGTTCCCGTTGTCCACGAAGAGGACGTCCGGGTCGACGTCGACCGCCGGGTACCGGGCGGCCAATTCCGACGTCCCGAGCCAGTGCGTGGTGGCGCGCAGCCCGTCGAGGAGCCCGGCGGCGGCCAGCGTGAACGCGCCCGCGCACACCGACGCGATCCGGGTCCCCCGGGCGGCGGCCGCCCGCAGCGCCGCGAGCACCTCCTCCGGCACCGGCGCGTCCACCGCGACGGCCTCGGACACCCCCGGGACCACGATCGTGTCCGCCCGCGCCAGGGCGTCCAGATCGTGCTTGACGCGGATCGTGAACGTCCCGGCGTCGACCTCGTCGTCCGGACCGCAGACCAGGACCCGGTAGGCGGGACCGCCGCCGGGCAGGCGGGCCCGGCCGAAGACCTCGACCGGCACCGTGAGATCGAAGGGGACCACGTGCCGAGGGGCGAGCACCGCCACCGTATGCATGGCCGAAACCTACCCCGGCGCCGGATTCCCGCCACCGGTGTGTGCCAGTAATGCACAACCGAGTTGCACAATCACAGGCGTCTCGCTACGCACGAGCCATGCCGCGGAGACTGGTACTCAAAATGAACGTGTCGCTCGACGGGTTCGTCGGCCGCAACGACGGCGACGTCGAATGGATCTTCCCGAGCATCGACGAGGAGCTGCAGGAGTTCATGGTCGACCTGCTCGGCCAGGCCGGCGCCCACGTCATGGGCCGGGTCACCTACGGCGACATGGCCGCGCACTGGCCCACCTCGGACGAGCCGTACGCGGCGCCGATGAACGACATCCCGAAGATCGTGTTCTCCCGCACGCTGACCGAGGGAACCTGGCCGGAGACGACCGTGCTCTCCGGCGACCTGTCCACCGAGGTGGCCAGGCTGAAGGCCGAGGACGGCGACGACCTGCTCGCGCACGGCGGCGCGGGGTTCGCCCGGGCGCTGATCGGCCGCCGGCTGGTCGACGAGTACCGGCTGGTGATCCATCCGGTGGCGCTCGGCTCCGGCCTGCCGCTGTTCACCGACCCCACCGACCTGACGCTGGTCAGCTCCGAGCCGTTCCCCGGCGGCGCGATGGCCGTGACCTACGCCCCGGCCGGGGCTGGTCCCGGCGCCGAGTAGCTGTTTACACTCGTCTACGTTCAGTCCGTGGATGAGACCTACCGGTTCGACGAGCGTTCCTACGACGCCCTCGACGCCGCCGGGGTCGGCTGGCAAGCCGCGTTACAGGTGCTGCGCGCACGGCGGCGGGTCCGCCAGCACCTCGGTTCGGTGCTCCGGGTGGCCGCCGCGACCCGCGACGGCCGCTGGGTGGCGGTGGCGCTGGTCGAGGAGGAACCCGACCAGTACCTGGTGGTCTCGGCCCGCGAGCTGGACGCCGACGAGGCCGGCCTGGTGGCCGGAATGCTCGGAAGGAGCACCGAATGAACGCCGAGGCTGATCTCGCCAGCAGCACGGTACTCGCGAGCACGGACTGGTCGGGCGCGGTGGTCGAGACCCGGCCCGCGTCGATCGTGCACTCCACCCGTCTGCCGGCGCCGCTGTCCGAGCGCCTCGAAGCCGAAGCGGCCCGGCGCGGGATCACGCCGTCGGCTCTGATCCGCGAGTACGTCGAGGCCGCGCTCGCCGGCCCCGCGGTCACCGGCGACGCCACCGTGACGCTGCGCCTGGCCGACCTGCACCGGGCGATCGACCAGCTCGCCCGGGACGTCGCTTAGCCTCGTATCGACTCCAGGAAGCCGTCGAGATGCCCGCGCAGACGGGCGATCTGCTCGTCGACGGTGAGCGACTCGTCGAGTCGCCCGCCCACCGCGGGTTTCTTCAGCCCCCGCACGTACAGGGAGCAGGCCAGGTCGGCGCAGACGTAGGTGCCGACCGAGTTGCCCTGCCGACCGGCCGCCCCGGCCTTCTTCGCGGTCATCAGCGCGACGCCGCTGCCCGGGTGCTGGGTCAGGCACAGCGAGCACAGGCTGCGCCGCAGGTAGCCGCGCTGCCCGGTGGCCGCGCGGAGCACCACCCCGGCGTCCTCGGTGACCAGGTAGCTGCGGTCGGGGGCGGACAGGTCGGTCCAGCCGAGGAAATCCAGGTCGTCCCAGGGGCGGGCCGCCAGGTCGCGGGGCATCGGGATCCGGCTCGCCTCGCCCTTCGAGGCGTTGATGAACGAGCCACGGATGTCCGGTTCGGTCAGGGCTTTCATGACTTCGACGCTACTTCGCCTAGGATCTCTAGGCAAACGACTAAAGGAGACGGATGCCACGGCAGGGCCTGACCCCGGAGTCCGTCGTGCTCGCGGCGGCCGACCTGGCCGACGAGACCGGCCTCGACCGGGTGACGGTCTCCGGGCTGGCCCGCCGGCTCGGGGTCCGCGACGCGAGCCTGTACTCGCACGTCCGCAGCCTGGACGACCTGCGGGTGCGGATCGCGCTGCGGGCCTCGGACGAGCTGGCCGGGCTGCTCGCCGACGCGGTCGCCGGCCGCGCGGGCCGGGACGCGCTCGGCGCGTTCGGCTCCGCCTACCGCGCCTACGCGCTGTCGCACCCGGGTCGTTACGCGTCCACGCACCGCCAGCTGGACGCCGACGTCGTCGCGTCGACGCCGTCGGTGCAGCGGATTCTCGACCTGACGTCGGCGATGTTCCGCGGCTACGGGCTCGCCGAGGAGGACCTGACGGATGCGGTCCGCCTCGTGCGCAGCACGTTCCACGGGTTCGCGACCCTGGAGGCGGCGGGGGGTTTCGGGCATCCCCGCGATCTCGAGTCGAGCTGGCACCGGGCCCTCGACGCGTTGGATTACCTTCTACGCCACTGGCCCGAAGCCCACCCCTGACCCCGTGCCGCCACGCCGCCGCCGGCCGACGCGGGGCGCCGAGGGCCCGTGGCGCCTGTGCAGCCGCGCGGGCGGTGACCTGCGCGGGTGTGCGGGGCGCGCGGTCGAACGCCGCGGGTTGCTCGCGCGGCCGCGCGAGGCCGGTCATCCGCGAAGTGGCCCGGCGCCCTCCGCCGGGTAACGGCCTCTGCGCGGTGGGCCTCTCCGGCCACAGCGGCGGGGCCCGGCTGTACGGGGCCCGGCTGTACGGGGCCCGGCTGTACGGGGCCCGGCTGTACGGGGCCCGGCCGTACAGCCCGGCTGTGCCCGGTGCTGCGCTCGGCCGCCGCGCTGGCGGCGATCCGCCGGACGGACCGGCGGATTTGCTGGATAGAGGCCTCCCTGCCCGCGGCGGCTGAGCCAACGGCCGCGCGCGGTGCGGGGGCGCTCAGGCGGGAGGCGCTGCGGCCGTTCCGGCGGCCGCCTCGATGGCAGTCCCGGTCTCAGCGGCAGTCCCGGTCTCAGCGGCTCTCGGTGGCAGGCCCAGTGTCGGTGGCAGGCCCTTGCGGGGCGCGCGGTCGAACGCTGCGGGCCACGCGGTGGTCGCGCATGGGGTGCCAGCGGCCTCAGCCGTGGTGGATAGCGGCCCCGGCCACGGCGGCAGGCCCGATCGAATTGCGGCGCGCGGCCGGTCATAAGGGTGAAGCGGCCTCCGCCAGGGTAGTAGCCGCTTACTCGGCGGCGGCCTCCTGGACGGGCGGCGCGCGGGCAATCACGCGCGGCGCTGCGGTGCCTCCGCTGGGGAGGCGGCGGCCCCAGCTGTGACGGCGACCCGGCTGTGACGGCGGCGCGGCTGTGACCGCGGGCCTATGGACTTGCGGCACGCGACCGGTCGCGCGGAACGCTGCAGCGTCCACTGCCAGGATGACGGCGATCCCGCCCAGGGGTGAGCCGATAGACGAACGGCGATCGCGCGGACCGGGGCGGCCTCCGCTCGGTGGCAGTCTCCCCCGCCCACGGCGGCGTGCCGGTGGCCGGACAGCGCGCGGACCACCACACCCAGCGCCACCGGCAGAAGAACGCGCACCAGCACGGTGATCGGCCGAATCCACCCCCCGGCCACGCGGGACACGCCCGCGCCCGCCGCCGAGGCGTCCGCATGGCCGGCCACGCTGAACAACGGCGGGATGCAGCCGGACAGGCCGAGGCCGAAACCGGTCCACTGCGGACGCGAGCCCCCGAACACCGTTACGTTCGTCGGCATGGAGTCGTTCCGGTTCGACGTGCCGCAGCCCGTTCTCGACGACCTCACCGACCGCCTCACCCGCACCCGCTGGGCCGCCCCGCTGCCCGGCCCGGACTGGCAGCGCGGTGTCCCCCCGGCCTACCTCGCCGACCTGGCCGCCTACTGGGCCGACGGCTACGACTGGCGCACCGCCGAGGCCGAGCTCAACACCCACCCGCAGTTCCTGACGTCGATCGACGGTCAGCCGATCCACTTCCTGCACGTCCCGTCCCCGCACCCGGACGCGTTGCCGCTGCTGCTCGTGCACGGCTGGCCCGGGTCGGTCGTCGAGTTCCTCGACGTCATCGACCCGCTCACCGATCCCGACGACCCGGCCGACGCGTTCTCGCTGGTCGTCCCGTCGCTGCCCGGGTTCGGTCCGTCGTCGCCGCTGGCCGGCGCCGGATGGAACATCGACCGCATCGCGTCCGCGTTCGCCACCCTCATGCGGACGCTCGGCTACGACCGGTACGGCGCGCAGGGCGGTGACTTCGGGGCGGTCATCACCCCCGCGCTGGGCCGTCTGGACGCCGAGCACGTCGTCGGGGTGCACGTGAACGCGGCGACCGGCGGGTTCATGCCGACCCGTCCGCTGGACCCGGACGACAGCTTCTCCGACGTCGAGAAAGAACGGCTGGAGCGGCTGCGGTACTACCACCGGGAGGGCAACGGGTATTTCAAACAGCAGGGCACCCGGCCGCAGACGCTCGCCTACGGACTGACCGATTCCCCCGCCGGGCAGCTGGCCTGGATCGTCGAGAAGTTCTACGAGTGGAGCCACGGCGACGGGGTGCCGGTCGACCGGGACCGGCTGCTGACCAACGTGATGCTGTACTGGCTGACCGGCACCGCCGGATCGTCGGCGAACCTGTACTACGAGGTGCTGCACAGCCGGGGGCTACGGGTGACGGGCCGGTCGCCGGTGCCGACCGGGGTGGCGGTGTTCGCCGAGGACATGGCGATCCGCCGGTACGCCGAGGCGGCGAACACCGTGGTGCGGTGGACCGACTTCGACACCGGCGGGCACTTCGCGGCGCTGGAGGTGCCGGGACTGCTCGTGGAAGACGTCCGGGAATTCTTTCGCGGGCTGCGCTAATCTCGACGTCATGACTCGTGTGTCGGGCCTGGCCTGGTGGCGCTCCTCGTAGGAGCGGCACCTCGTCATCGTCTGACCTCATCGGGGCCGTTCGGCAGAACGGCCCTTTTTCGTGCCCGCCGACGGTCCCCTCATCCCCAGGGAGCCCCTCATGGACCGTGTTCTCACCGGCGACCGTCCCACCGGGCCGCTGCACCTCGGCCACTACTTCGGCACCCTCCGCAACCGGGTCCGTCTGCAGGAGCAGGGTGCGGCGCTGACGCTCGTCATCGCCGACTACCAGGTGCTCACCGACCGCTCCGACCACGTGGGCGCGCACGTCGACGAGTTGGTGCTGGACTATCTGGCGGCCGGCATCGACCCGGACCTGACCACGATCTTCACCCACAGCGCGGTGCCGGCGCTCAACCAGTTGCTGCTGCCGTTCCTGTCGCTGGTGTCGGTGTCCGAGCTGGAACGCAACCCGACCGTGAAGGACGAGATCGTGCACTCGCGCCGCTCGTCGGTGAGCGGTCTGATGTTCACCTACCCGGTGCACCAGGCCGCGGACATCCTGTTCGGGAAGGCGACGCTGGTGCCGGTCGGGCAGGACCAGCTGCCGCATCTGGAGCTGACCCGCACGATCGCGCGCCGGTTCGCCGAGCGGTACGGGCCGCTGTTCCCGCCGCCTGAGGCGCTGCTGTCGGAGGCGCCGCTGCTGCTCGGCACCGACGGCGGGAAGATGAGCAAGAGCCGCGGCAACGCGATCGCGCTGGGGGCCACCGCGGACGAGACCGCCCGGCTGATCCGGGGCGCGAAGACCGACGCCGAGCGGTGCATCACCTACGACCCGGCCGGGCGTCCGGAGGTGTCGAACCTGGTCCTGATCGCGGCGCTGTGCCTGGGGCAGGATCCGCACGCGGTCGCCGCCTCGGTCGGCGGGGCCGGGGCGGCCGGGTTGAAGAAGATGGTGACCGACGCGGTGAACGACTATTTCGCCCCGCTGCGGGCCCGTCGTGCGGTGCTGGCCGCGGATCTCGGGGCGGTGCGGGCCGTCGTGCGGGAGGGCAACGTCCGGGCGAACGAGGTGGCGTCGGCCACGCTGGCGGAGGTGCGGACCGCGATGGGAATGTCGTACTGAGCGCTTAGGGTCTGCAGGCGTGGACGCGTTCTACCGGGATCTGGGTAACGGCCGGTTCGAGAGCAGCACGGCGACGGCCGGGCCGTGGAACCCGGAGCTGCAGCACGCGGGCCCGCCCTCCGGGCTGCTCGGCGCGGTCGTCCAGCGCACCGCGCCGCGGGAGGGCTTCCGCGTCGCCCGGGTGACGCTGGAGGTCGTGCGGCCGGTGCCGGTGGCCGAGCTGGAGGTGCGGGTCGCGGTGCGGCACTCGTCGGCGCGCACCGAGCTGCTCGACGGGGAGATCACCGCCGGCGGCCGCACGGTGATGCTGGCGCGGGCCTGGCGGCTGCTCGAGTCCCCGGCCGACACGCCGGTGATCGGCCACGGACCGGCGGCGACCCCGCTGCCGCCGGTCGAGACCCCACCGCCGTTCGGTGACGCCCACACCGCGGGCTACCTGTCGGCGATGGAGTGGCGGTTCCTGTCCGGTGGCGGCTTCACCGAGGCCGGTCCCGGCGAGGCCTGGGGACGGCAGCGGATCCCGCTGATCGCCGAGGTGGACGACACGCCGCTGACCCGGGCGTTGACGATCGCCGACACCAACTGGGCGGTGGGGTCGGAGTTGGATTTCGTGCGGCGGATGGTGATCAACACCGATGTCACGGTGGCGTTGCATCGGGATCCTGTGGGTGAGTGGCTGTGTCTGAGGTCGGAGACGGCGGCCGCGCCGGGTGGGTCGGGGTTGGCTAGTGGGCGGTTGGATGACGTGGAGGGTTCGTGCGGCCGGATCCTGCAGACGCTGTTCGTGGGGGTTCGGTAGGGCGGGGGTTTTCCGGGGCCTGGGCCGACCGGGCCGCGCCGGGGCGCCGGGGCGGGCCGGGCG
>NZ_VIRS01000060.1 GCF_006912135.1 Cryptosporangium phraense
CAGCCGCTCATATCGTCCAGCCTCCTGAAGTCTTCGGGGCCGTTCCCCGTGTGCCTTCAGCTTGCGGGGAATCCCCGCCCCGCTCGATCAGACGCACGACGGCCGAAGCGTTCGCTTCGCAACACATGGCACTTCGCACGCGGCCCTCGTGTATGACGGCCCAGCCTGCGTCGGCTGGGCCCACTACGGAACCCCGCCGGGCTCCCCCGCATCACACGGAAACCGCCTTCGAGAGGGCTCCCGCCGCGGCCGACTGGCGCATCACCTGCTTCGTCGTCGCCAATGCCCACCGCCGGCGCGGTCTCGCTTCCGCCGCACTAAGGCCTGACTCGTAACCACGGGTGGTGGTCGTTGGGTGCTGCGTGGTGTTGTCGGCGTCGCGGACCGAATTGATTCCGGTCTTCACCGGCCTGTCTGAACGGCAGTTCCGGCGTCTGGTCACGACGGTCGCGCGGCGCCGCACGAATCTGACGATGCGCCGAGTCGCGCCAGCCTGTTCGGGATCAAACAGGCCGCCGTGCACCGCATCGTCGACCGCCTCGCGCCGTTCCTCACCCTGGCCCCAGTCGTGCGCCGGTACTCACCCGAGACGGTCCTCATCATCGACGGCCCTGATCCCGGTCCGCGACCAGGCCCTCACCGCACGGTCGAAGAACTACCGGAACTGGGTCAACGTGCAGGTCGTCATCGACGCCGACACTCAACTGCTGATTGCTGTCGGTGACCCGAAACCGGGCAAACGCAACGACTGCACCGTCTACGAAGACTCCGACGCCGCCTGGACGACCCGCGGCGCGACCGTCATCGCCGACGGCGCCTACCGCGGACCCCGCGCCACCGGCGCAGCCCACGCCGCCCGCGGAATCGCATACATGCACAACCTCACCGCGACAGTCTGAGCACCGAACCGGGGGCAGGCCTTAGCAGGTGCGTTGCACCAAATAGCGACTAACGGAGCACGGCGAGTCGTTCCCCAAGGCCATCGACGGCCGGAGGGCCTCCGGAGCTTCCTGCACAACAAGACCGTCGCGCGCTCTTCGAGCGCCTCGGATCCACCCACATCCGACCGGCTGATTGAACTTTGAACCTTTTTCCTCGTCGTGCCACATATGACGACGTTGAGCAAGCAGGTGAAGATCTTCCGGCCCGGCGACCCCAATTACGAGCAAGCCCGCGGGGCCCAGCGGAGACCCGCGGCGATCGCGTTCCCGCGGTCGCCGGCTGAAGCTGCCGCCGTCATCCGACGAGCCAGAGCCGAAGGGTGGAGGGTCACCTCGGAGCTGCCGGAAGGGGACCTCAGCGACACCGTCCTCGTGCAGACCGACTACCTGAGCGCATTCGACTTCAATCGGCGGGTGGCCCGGCTCGGCGCGGGGGCGACCTGGGGGCCGCTGGTCGACGCGCTCGGGGAGCGAGGGCTCGCGGTGCTGCACGGCGCGGCGCGCAGCCGGGTGGTCGGGCACGCGTTGAGGGGTGGGCTCGGGTGGTACGGGCGGGCGCTCGGGTTGGCGAGCTCGACCGTGGCGGCGGTGGAGTTGGTGACCGCGGACGGGGAACTGGTCCGCACGGACGAGGACCACGAGGTGGCGCTGTTCTGGGCGTTGCGTGGTGGGGGCGGGGACAACTTCGGCCTGGTCACGGCGGTGGAGCTGCGGCTGGAGTGGATCCGGACGGTCTACGCGGGAATGCTCGCGTGGGACCTGCGGGACGCGGAGCGGGTGCTGCCTCGGTGGGCCGACTGGGCGTCCGCCGCGCCGGACGCGGTGACCACGGTCTATCGCCAGATCCGGCGGCGAGACCTGGTGGTGGTCGATGGGGCGGTCCTGGCTGAGGACCGGGAGGCCGAGGCGATGCTGGCCGGGCTGCGGGCGCTGCGACCGAAGGTCGATACGTTCGGCCGCGTCGCGGCCGGCTCGCTGGGTGATTGGCCTGCGTCGACCTCGGACCGGTGTGCGCTCCGGTCCGACGTTCCTCTGGACGGCTCCGCCGTCGAGGTGTGGCAACTGGGCGGGGCGCTCGGACGGTCTGCGGTGGGGGCCGGGGCGTTGGACCGCCTGGACGGGCGGTTCCTGGTGTCGGGGGACGTCGGCGGGCGGACGTACCTGCCGTTCGTGCGGGAGCGGGTCGACCCGGCCAGCGGGTTCGCGGCGGAGGTGTGGCCGTTGCTGCAGCAGATCCGGCGGCGGGTCGACCCGGACGGGGTCTTCCGCGCCGTGCACGAGATTCCCGTCTAGGCCCGACGCCGACCGGTGACCGTGCTGCGAGGGAGGCGGCCGGCTCGGGAGTGGCCGGTCATCGTGTCGCCGGCGACCCGGACGTCGAACTGCAGGTTGAGGCGGATCGGCTTGGTGATCGCCTGCCGCCAGGCGACGGCGTCGCCGTCATACCGCCACCGGTTCGCGGCCGACGTTGCGCCAGACGGTGCCCCGCCGTTCGTACTCGAAGAGCTTCTCGACGGCGTGAGCCAGGCGCGGACCGTACTCGCGCTCGAGGATATGGAGTCCCAGGTCGAGCCCGGTCGTGACCCCACCGGCGCTGATCAGGTCGCCGTCGTCGACTACCCGGGCCGGGACCGGGTGCACGCCGGTGGCTTCCAGGACGTCCATGCCCAGGACGTGGGTGACCGCGTGGCGGCCCTCGATCAGGCCGGCCATGGCGAGCGCCAGCGAGCCGCCGCACTGGGTCGCGATCGTGACGTCCGGATGGGCGAGGGCCTCGCGGAGCAGGGGCGCGGCCTTCGTCTGGCCGAAGTGGGCGAGGAGGACGGGGAGCGCGTCGATGGTCGGGCCGCTGACGCCGGGGACCACGACGTAGCCGGGGCGGGTCGGGTCGAGGACGGCGGTCGCGGTGAGGGCCAGGCTCCGGGTTCCGCTGACGATCGGGCCTGGGCCGTCGGCGGAGACGAGTTCGACGGTGAGGTCGTGGCCGCCGAGGAGGTCGGCGCCGGCCGCGAGGACCTCGAACGGGGCGATGACGTCCAGCGGGTCGAAGTTGTCGTAGAGAACGAATTGGGCGTGCATGTGGTCATCGTGCTGGGGGTTCGGGGGTTGGCCCAGTGGCGGGATCGACATGTTGCGCCGGGTTCTCGCCAGCAGAGGCTAGGGAGGTGCCGAGAAGGTCGGCGCGACGCTCATGGACATCGCGCCGGGGTTGCCGGCGACCGACAACTTCCAGCACTGGCCGCCGTGGCGGACGCTCGTCGTCGAGACCGCTCGGCGGGTGCTGGAGTACACCGGCGGGACGCTGCGCTACCTCGAGGCCTACGCCGAGGCCGGGCTGGCCTGGTTGCACGAGGACGGCGAGGTCGTCGACACGACGTTCCGGTCGCCGGGGGAGGTGGCTCGGAAGATCGGCGGCTCTCACCCGGCGAACGCGCTGACCGCCGGAATCACGTAACCAGGGACGGGAACCGGGCGCGGGGAGGGCGCGTCGAAGGGCCATGGGTCGGTTCGTGGTCGGGGTGCTGGTGTTCGTGTTGGCGGGGTGTGCGGGCGCACCGTCCGAGGCAGCTCCGAAGACCTCGGTGGCCCCCACGACCGCGCCGAATCCGACGCTGGTGGGGCACCGGTGGTGGGTCGTCGGGACGAGGACGGGGGGTGTACGGGCCTGGGTGCGGTTCCACGACCGCTCGGTGGTGGCATCCGCCGGGTGCAACACGCTCGTCGCCGACGTGCGGTACGAAGCCTCCGCGCTGCGGTTCAGCAACGTCAGGATCCCCGCGCCGATCCCGTGTCCGTCGGACTCCAGCGCGGCCCTGCAGTCGATCGCCAAGGCCTTCGACGGCCGGACCGTCTACACGCTCTCCTGGCCGACGCTACGAATTGACCACTCACTAGTACTGACCGGACGCTAGGCCGGCTCGACCCGGAGCGTCGCTTCCCGGGTGCGCGGATGCGTGGCCGGCCCGCCGGCATTCCCGTACTTGGCCCGATAAGCCTCGTCGATCGCGTCGAGAGGTCCGTCGTACAGCCCGAACGTCACGTCGCGCTCCAGCGTCCCGGTGCGGATCCGCCCGCGGGGCTGGGCCACCGCGAGCCGGAACCAGGCGGACTCCCGTCCGCGGTAGGCCCGAACGTAGAGCCGCCCGTCGACGACGACCATGCCCACCTCGGCGCGGGCGCCCCCCAAGTATCCAGAGCCGGCGATGACGTGCAGCATCGGCGCAACGGCGAGGATGGCGGCTTCCACAGGCGTCCACGTCACGGCCCCCACCTTGCCCGTAATACGCTTCCGGCACGTGGCCTTCGACTACACGACGATCCCGACCAAGCGCTCCGCCGCCGGGATCCTCTTCACCCGCGACACCACGCGCGACCACGGCGAACTCCTCCTCGTCGAACCGACCTACAAGCCCGACTGGGAGATCCCCGGCGGCGCCGTCGAACGCGACGAATCCCCCCGAGCCGCCGCCCGCCGCGAGACCCACGAGGAGCTCGGCCTGACCGTCGAGCCCGGCCGCCTCCTCGTCGTCGACTGGTCCCCGGCCCGAGGCGCCCGCACCGAAGGCTTCATGTTCATCTTCGACGGCCCCGACCTGGACCCCGACCAGATCCGCCTCCAACCCGAAGAACTCCGCAGCCTCGCCTGGTGCACCCCGGACGAATCAGACACCCGCACCGCGCCCCCACTCGCCCGCCGAATCCGCTCCGCCCTCGTCGCCCGGAAGACCGGAGAAACCCTCTACCTCGAAGACGGCAACCCCACCCTCGGATAGTTGCTGTCACCACGGACAGCCAGCGACAATCACGCCATGATCGGGCGCGAGAACGAACTCCGCGCTGTCGATCGCCTGATCCAGCAGCTCCCCGACAGCGGCGGCGCGCTCGTCGTCCGCGGAGACGCCGGCCTCGGCAAATCCACGCTCCTCGCCGAAGCGACCAGCCTGGCCGCGTCCTCCGACGTCAGAATCCTGCGCGCCACCGGCGTGGAGTCGGCCACCCAGGTGGCGTTCGCCGGCCTGGAGCAGCTGCTCCGCCCGATCCGGGACCGGATCGGCGCGCTGGCGCCGCCGCAGCGCGCCGCGCTGCACTCGGCGTTCGGTCAGACCGACGCCCCGGTCCCGGACCTGTTCCTGATCGCGCTCGCGACGCTGAACCTGATCGCGGACGCCGCCGCCGACGTCCCGATCCTGATCGTGGTCGAGGACGGGCAGTGGCTCGATCGCGCGACCGCGGACGTGATCGCGTTCATCGCCCGGCGCCTCGACTTCGAGCCGATCGCGCTGATCGGCGCGGCCCGCACCGACTACCCCGAGGCCCTCGCCGCGGTCCCGGCCCTGGAGCTGGCCCCGCTGACCGAACCGGCCGCCGCCACGCTGCTCGACTCCCGCTTCCCCGACCTCCCGCCCGCGGTCCGCCGCCGGGTCCTCGACGAAGCCGCGGGCAACCCGTTGGCGCTGGTCGAGCTCCCGGCCGGGCTCGTCGACGCCGGAACGACGTTCCTTCCGCTGTCCGAGCGCCTCGAACGCGCCTTCGGCGCCCGGACCGTCGGCCTGCCCGACCCGACGCTCCTCCTCCTGCTCATCGCCGCCGTCGACGACGGGGACTCGCTGTCGGAGATCCTCGCCGCCGGTGGCGACCGAACCGTCGACGACCTCGCACCCGCCGTCGCGGCCGGCCTCGTCGAACTCCCGGGCGGACGCTTACGCTTCCGGCATCCGCTCGTCCGGTCGGCGATCGTCCAGCAGGCGACGACGGGCCAGCGCCACCGCGCCCACGCCGCACTGGCCGAGACCCTGGCCACCCAGACCGACCGCCGGGCCTGGCACCGCGGCGAGTCGGTCGTCGGCCCCGACGACGACATCGCCGCCGAACTGGACGCGGCCGGCACCCGGGCTCTGCGCCGGGGCGGGGTCGAGACCGCGGTCGCCACGTTCGAACGGGCCGCCCAGCTCAGCGCCGACCCGTCGCTACGGGCCGATCGCCTGCTCAAGGCGGCCGACCTGGCGACCGAGCTCGGCCAGCGCGAGGCCTGCGTCCGGCTCCTGGACCAGGCCGAAGCGCTCGACCTGAACCGGTCCCAACGGACCCTCGCCGCCTGGGCCCGGGACGCGTTCGACGACGGGATCCACGACCTGGTGGCGAACGTCCGCCGCCAGGCGGACCTGGCCGAGCGCATCGCCGCGGACGGCGATACCGACCTGGCGCTCAAGCTCCTCTACCGCGCGGCGATCCGCTGTTTCTTCGTCGAGCCGGGCGACGACGCGCGCGCCCGGATCGCGGACGCGGCCCTGACGATCACGACCGACCCGATCGACCGGCGGCTGCTGGCGATCCTCGGGCACGCGTCCCCGATCGAGCACGGCCGGTTGGTCCAGGAGCGGCTGCCACAGGCGATCGAGCAGGTCGGCGGCGACCCGGTCGCGGCCCGCCTGGTCGGGGTGACGGCCAGTGCGGTCGGCGCGTTCGACGTCGGGCTCGCGCTGATGACGACCGCGGTCGCCGGGCTTCGCGCACAGGGCCGGTTGGCCCTGCTGGCCCGGGCGACGAGCGTCCACTGCTGGTGCGCGCTGCAGCTGATGGACCTGGGAGCGGCGATCACCAGCGCGCAGGAGGCCGTGCGGCTGGCCCGCGAGACGTCGCAGCCGAGCATCGCGCTGCTGGCCCGCTCGCTGGAGTCGCAGATCGCGGCGCTGCGCGGTGACGACGACACCGCCGAGCAGATCGCGGCCGAGGTGGAGCGGGAGGCGGTGCCGGGTGGGGTACGGCCGGCGCTGTCGATGACCCAGATCGCCCGCGGCCTGTCCGCGCTCGGCGTCGGCCGCTACTCGGACGCGTTCGAGCACCTGCGGCGCGTCTTCGACCCCGCTGATCCGGCGTACCACCTCGTCAACAAGTTCTCGTACCTGGGCGACGTCGTCGAAGCGGGTCTGCGCAGCGGGTACCGCGACGAGGCGCAGCGGTTGCTGACCGAGATGGAGGCGATCGGCCTCCGGACCCCGTCGCCCACGCTGCACATCAACCTCCGCTTCGCCCGCGCGCTGATGGCCGCGGAATCCGAGGCCGAGGAGCTTTTCGGCACGGCGCTGCGCGCCGATCTGGCCCGGTGGCCGTTCGCCCGCGCCCGGGTGCAGCTCGCCTACGGCGAGTGGCTCCGGCGCCACCGACGTCCGGCCGACGCCCGTCCGCACCTCCGCGCCGCGCGCGAGACGTTCGACGCGCTGGGAGTGATCGGCTGGGGTGACCGGGCGCGGTCGGAGCTCCGGGCCTCGGGCGAGGCCAGCCGCGGGCGGGTCGCGCAGGCCAGCGAGCTGCTGACCCCGCAGGAGCTGCAGATCGCCCAGATGGCGGCCGACGGGCTCACCAACCGCGAGATCGGGCAGAAGCTCTACCTCTCGCACCGCACGATCAGCACGCACCTCCACCGGATCTACCCGAAGCTGGGCGTGACCTCGCGCGGGGCGCTGCGAGCCGCGCTGCCCGGCACCGTCACATGACGTACGCGACGATCCGCGGGCCGTCCCTAATGTTCGAGCCATGCTGCACGGACGAGCGGAGGAACGTCAGCTGCTGGCCGCGTTCGTCGAGCGGATCCGGGACGGCTCCAGCACCGCGCTCGTCCTCGTCGGCGAGGCCGGCGTCGGCAAGACCCGGCTGCTCGACAGCGTGGCCGACGCCGACGGCGTCCGGATCGCCCGCACCTGCGGCGCGGAGTCGGAGACCCACCTCGGCTACGCCGGTCTGCACCGGCTGCTGCGGCCGCACCTGGACCGCCTCGACCGGCTCCCGGCGCCCCAGCGCTCCGCGCTGTCGACCGCGTTCGGCCTGGTCACCGGCTCGCCACCGGACCTCTTCCTGGTCGGCCTGGCCGCGCTGACCCTGCTGGCCGACGTCGCGGCCGACGCACCCCTCATCTGCCTGGTCGACGACGCTCAGTGGCTGGACCCCGAGTCCCTGGCCGCGCTGGCCTTCGTGGGCCGACGTCTCAACGCCGACGGGATCGGGCTGCTCGTCGGCGCCCGGGAGGATCTCGCGGCGCTCCGCGGGCTCGAGACCCACACGATGGCGGGCCTATCCCTGGACGCCGCTCGGGAACTGGTCGCCTCGGCGGTTCGCGGCCGGCTCGACCCGGAGGTAGCGGATCGGATCGTGGCCGAGACCGGGGGCAATCCGCTCGCGCTGATCGAGGTGACCGCCGCGCTCTCGGCCGAGCAGCTCGCGGGCGGAGCCGGGCTGCCCGACCACCTCCCGATCGGACGACGGCTGGAAGCGCACTTCGTCGGCCGGGTCCTCGGGCTGCCGGCGGACACCCGGCTGCTGCTGCTCCTGGTCGCGGCCGCCCCGATCGACGACCAGGCGCTGCTCTGGCGGGCCGCGTCCGGGCTCGGGTTGCCGCCGACGGCGCTCGACGCGGCGGACTCGGCCGGGATCGTGACGCCCGGGCACGCGGCCGGCGCGGTGACGCCGGGGCACTCGATCCGGCACCCGCTGATCCGCTCGGCCGTGTACGGGGCCGCGCCGCCGGCCGATCGGCGCGCGGTGCACGCGGCCCTCGGCGCGGCCATCGACCCGGTGCGCGATCCGGATCGGCGGGCCTGGCACCTGGCCGAGTCGGTCGTCGGACTGGACGACACGATCGCCGACGAGCTCGAGCAGGCGTCCGAGACCGCGCGCGGCCGCGGCGGTTACGCGGCCCAGGCCGTATTCCTGTCCCGGTCGGCCGAGCTGACCTCGGACGTCGAGCGCCGGTCGTCGCGGTTCCTGGCCGCGATCCGGCCGTACCTGATCGTGGCCGACATCGCGGCGGCCTCGCACCGCCTGGATCAGGCCGCGCCGGGGCTCACCCAGCCGGCCCTGGCCGTGTCGGCGCAGCGCGCCCGGGCTGCGATCGAGTGGTACTCGACCAGCGTCCCGTCGCACGTACCGGCGACCCTGCTCGACGCGCTGGCGTCGTTCGGACCGCTGGACGACGAGACGACCAGGGCCATGCTCTGGGAAGCGATGACCGCCGGGCTCCTCTCCGGGAAGTACACCGCGGGCGTCACGGTGCTCGACATCGCCCGGGCCGCGAAGAACGCTCCGCCGGCCCGCCCGGTCGCCCGGGCAATGGCCGATCTGCTCATGGACGCCTACGCGGTCCGCATCGCCGACGGGTACGCGTCGGCGGTGCCGCTGCTGCGCGCCGCGATCGCGACGATGAGCAGCACGGACCTGGCCGACAGCGCCGATCCGCTCGCGTCGGTCGGTACCTGGGCCGCTCAGGACCTGTGGGACGAGCAGGGTCTCGGCGTCGTCCTCGCCCGGATGGACGCGCTCGACCGCAGGCAAGGTGCGCTCCTTTCGCTCTACGCCGTGCTCACGACGATGGCGGCCTGGAAGACGCTGACCGGGCGGCTCAGCGAGGCGGAGGCCGACCACGACGAAGCCGTCGAGATCGGGCGGGCGACCGGGATGCCGCCCACGCTCGACGTAGCCCGGGTCGAGTTGCTGGCCTGGCAGGGCCACGAAGAGGCGACGCGGGCCGCGGTCGAGTCGAACGTGCAGGTGTGGGGCGGCCAGTTCGGGTACGGCTCGCGGGAGACCCACGCGCTCTACGCGCTGGTGATCCTCGAGCTAAGCCTCGGCCGGTACCCCGAAGCGCTGGTCGCCGCGAAGCGCCTGTTCGCCGAGGACGTCATCGGCGAGGGCAACCGGGTGCTGGCCGACGCCGTCGAGGCCGCGGTGCGGGCCGACGACCGTCCGTTCGCGGAGCGGGTGCTCGGGCGGCTGGCCGAGCGGGCGTCGGCCAGCGGCACGCCCTGGGCCCTCGGCTCGCTGGCCCGCGCCCGCGCGCTGCTGTCGGACGACGCCGAGGGGGCCTTCAAGGAGGCCGTCGACCAGCTGAGCCGCACGTCGGTGCGGACCGATCTAGCCCGTACCCATTTGCTCTACGGTGAATGGCTGCGCAGGCACGGTCGCCGCACCGATGCCCGCGACCAGCTGCGCACCGCGCACGGGATGTTCGCCGATATGGGAGCGACCGCGTTCGCCGGCCGGGCCGAGCTCGAACTGCGCGCCACCGGCGAATCCCTGCGCCGACGCAGCGCTCGGCCGGACGTCGGACTGACCCCGCAGGAGTTGCAGGTGGCGCGCCTCGCCATCGACGGGGCGACCAACGCGGAGATCGCGACGCGGCTGTTCGTGACCGCCTCGACCGTCGAGTACCACCTGAACAAGGTCTTCCGGAAGCTCGGGATCACGTCCCGGCGGCAGCTGGCTGGGGTGCTCCGCTGAGACCCTGGGGTCTTTCCTGGACGCGAGCCGGGGTCGCCCGCTGGTGGGGTGAGCTCATGACCCAAGTTCTCTTCATCCACGGGCTCTGGCTGCACGCCGACTCGTGGTCCACCTGGATCGATTTCTTCAGATCGGCCGGCTACGACGCCTCGGCCCCGGGCTGGCCCGGCGACCCGGACACGGTCGACGAGGCCCGGGCGAACCCGGAGAGCATCGCCGACCACGGCATCGACGACGTCGTCGACCACTACGCGAAGCTGATCGCCGAGCTGCCGGCCAAGCCGATCCTGATCGGGCACTCGTTCGGCGGGATGATCGCGCAGAAGCTGCTCGGCCAGGACCTGGCCGTCGCCGCGGTCGCGATCGACGCGGCCCAGATCAAGGGCGTGCTGCCGCTGCCGCTGTCGGCGCTGCGGTCGACGCTGCCGGTGTTCAAGAACCCGGCGAACAAGCACCGGGCGGTGTCGCTGACCGCGGAGCAGTTCCGCTACGCGTTCGGCAACGCGGTTCCTCCTTCGGAATCCGACGAGTTGTACGAGAAGTGGGCCATTCCCGCCCCCGGTAAGCCGCTCTTCGAGGCGGCCACCGCGAACTTCGACCCGCACTCGCCGGCCGCGGTGAACGTCCGCAACGAGATGCGTGGCCCGTTGCTGCTGATCATGGGCGGCAAGGACCACACCGTCCCCGAGGCCGTCACCCGGGCGACGCTGAAGCAGTACCGGCATTCGGACGCGGTCACCGACATCCTCGAGTTCCCCGACCGCGCGCACTCGCTGACGATCGACTCCGGCTGGCGGGACGTGGCGACGGCGTCCCTCGACTGGCTGCGCAAGCAGGGGCTGTGAACCTCCACCTGTACGGCAAGACCGCGGTCGTGACCGGGGCGAGCAAGGGCATCGGGCTCGCCATCGCGCAGGCGCTCGTCGGCGAGGGCGCCAACGTCGTCACCGGCTCCCGGCAGGTCTCGTCCGAGCTCAAGGACCTGGCCGACGGCGCCGCGGTCCACCCCGTCGCGGTGGATCTGACGACGCCGGAGGGGCCGGCGGCCCTGGTCGACGCGGCCGTCACCACCTACGGCGCCCTCGACATCCTGGTCAACAACGTCGGCGGAGTCCGGCCGCGGCCGGACGGGTTCCTGTCGGTCACCGACGACGAGTGGGCCGCGTCGTTCACGATCAACTTCCTCTCCGCGGTCCGCACCACCCGGGCCGCGCTGCCGCACCTGCTCGAGCGGGGTGCGGGGTCGATCGTGACCGTCTGCTCGGTGAACGCGACGCTGCCGGACCCGCTGGTCATCGACTACAGCGCGGCCAAGGGCGCGCTGCTGAACTTCTCGAAGTCGCTGTCCAAAGAGGTCGGTGGACGCGGGATCCGGGTGAACACGATCAGCCCGGGACCGGTGAGCACCGATCTGTGGCTCGGAGCCGACGGAGTCGCGTCGGTGCTGAGCCAGGCGAACTCGCGCAGTCCTTCCGAGATCGCGGCTTCGGCCGCCGCCGGCTCGGTCACCGGGCGTTTCACCGCGCCCGCGGAAGTGGCCGCGCTGGTGCTGCTCCTGACCAGCGACCGCGCCGAGAACGTGACCGGCGCGGATTTCCTCATCGACGGTGGCCTGACCACCAGCCTGTAGAGAGGTTCGAATGACCGACCAGTTCTGGTTCCTCGGCGGCAAGGCCCGGATCCTGATCCCGGGCGAGGCCACGCACGGAGCGATCAGCGTCATGGAGTTCGCCGACACCGAGAAGCACGCCCCGCCGCTGCACATCCACGACAACGAGGACGAGATCTGGACCGTGCTCGACGGCGAGATCAGCTTCTTCGTCGGCGACGACCGGTACGACCTGGAGCCGGGCAACGTGGCGCTCGGCCCGCGCGGGGTGCCGCACGCGTACCTGGTGCGGTCTCCACTGGCCCGGATGGCTGTTTCGTTCGCCCCGGCCGGGCTGGAGAAGTGGTTCTCCGGGAACAGCTCGCCGGTGATCACCGGCGACGACGTTCCGGCTCCGTTCGACATCGGCTCGATCGTCGCGGCGGCCGAGGCGTATCAGCTGCGCGTGGCCGGCCCGCCGCCGGTTTCTTAGGCCTTCCGCGCGCGCTCCCGTCGTTCGGCCAGTTCCTGGACGGCCGACGGGAGCGTCGTCTCGAAGTCGATCAGCTTCACCCAGGTCGGCATCACCACGATCCGCACCATGCCGTCGTAGAGCGACCGGACCTCCTTCTCCCACTCCACCCGCTGCTCGGCGGTGATCGCGTAAGTGCCGTTCATCTGCAGGAACTCGTCCGGGATGTCGTCGGTCTCGTCGAGCGTCGCGTGGCCGCGGATCAGCAGGATCTTCGGCGGGTGCACCTCGGTGTCGATCGTCAGCGCGACCGCCGGGTTGGCTCGGAGGGACGCCAGTTTCGGTGCGTTCTTCGACGTGCACATGACGATCTCGGACCCGTTCCACGTGAAGCCGATCGGGACGTTGCGCGGAAAGCCGTCGCGCCCGACGTAGGCCAGCCGGGTGATGTCGCGGGCCAGCAGCTCCTGGCTGTACGGGCGGTCGAGGATCTCGGTGATCTCGTTCGGTGTCATGCCCCGGGGACGGAGCTCGTCTCCTACTTTCGACATCGTGCCGAACTTTTTCTCGTTCCAGTTCAAGCTCGTGGTGCTGGAGCAGATCTCCGGGCTGGAGATCCCGTCGCCGGGTGACGCTTACAGCTATGGGGCGTACGAGCCGGTTCCGGCGGTCGAGCGGTATCTCCGGGAGTACTGGCCGTCCGCTTCACAACTGGCCGGTGTGACGTCGCTGGTCTTCGACGGTGGGCTGGCGATCTACGGGGCGCTGACGCCGGGCTGGGACGGCGAGTCCGACGAGCTCGATGTGCTCGATCTGCGCGACCTGGCGCTGCTGCCCGGTCTCTCCGAGGTACTGGTGATCTCGATGATTCCGGATTGGGTGGACGTGGCCCCGCTGCTCGCGTTGCCTCGGCTCCGGCGGGTGTTCTGGCGCCGCATCGCCCGGGATTCGGCCCTGGCCGGCGCGCTGCCGGGCGTCCAGATAGAGGGTTAGGTGCGCCGCAGGACCGAGACCACCTTGCCGAGGATGACGGCGCGGTCGCCGTCGATGTCGGAGTAGGCCGCGTTCCGCGGCTCCAGCACCACGTGCCCGGCGCGCCGCCGGAAGACCTTCACCGTCGCCTCGTCGTCGATCATCGCCGCGACGATCTCGCCGTTGTAGGCCTCCGGCTGTTGTTTGACGACGACGATGTCGCCGTCGCAGATCGCCGCGTCGATCATCGAGTCACCGCGGACCCGCAGGCCGAACAGCGTGCCCCGGCCGACCAGGTCCTGCGGCAGCGACAGCACCTCGTCCGAGGTCTCCTGGGCCGGGATCGGCGCACCGGCCGCGATGTCGCCGAGGACCGGAACCGTAGTGGTCGGGGGCTTTTTCTCGAAGAACATGCGGACGTCGACCGGCCGGGTGGCGCGGCCGCGGCGGAGTAAGCCGAGGTCCTCGAGGTTACGGAGGTGGCGGCTGACCGTGGAGGGGGCCAGGCGTAGCGCGTCGGCTATTTCTTTGGTGGAGGGCGAGTAGCCGTGGCGCCGGGCCGACTCCTGGATCACGCCCAGGATCTGCCGTTGCCGCTGGTTCACGCCGTAGTCGTCCACCGGGGAACTGTCTCACAGCCGCTCATGTCGTCCAGCCTCCGTGAAGTTCGTGTTCCTGCGCATCGCGACAGCTCGAACGTCCGCTTCGGAACAGTGAGGCGGCGGCGAGGAGCGCGAGCGCGCCGGCCGTCACCAACTGGACGCGGTAGTCGACGACGGCGACCAGGCCCGCGCCGAGCAGCACGGCGAGGCCGGTGGGAGCGAACATCGCGGTGTTCGCGGTCGCCGCGACGCGGCCCAGCAAGTCGGTCGGAGTCGCGCGCTGCAGCGCGGTGAGCGCAGCGAGCAGCGGGCAGACCAACCCCAGCCCGATCAAGAGGCTGCCGCCGAGGACGACCGGCAACCAGGGCGTGGCCCTGGCGAGCGCCCCGGCCGCGAACAAGGCGAGACCGGCCGCCGCGTACGCGGGTTCGGACTTGCGGCGCATCAGGGCGCCGGCCGCCAGTCCGCTGACGATCGAGCCGAGTCCCTGCAACGCGAGGAGGACACCGGCGAGCGTCGGCGCCCGATGGAGACCGACGTCGAGCATCGCGTAGGTGGCCGTGCTGCTGAGGCTGGACGCGATCATGGCCGCCGCCCCGGCGAGGATCAGCCGTCGGAGGAGCGGGTGGTTTTTCAGGTAGCGGATGCCTTCGGCGGTGTCGCGCAGCCAGGTGCCGTCGACGCGGGCGACCGGTGGGGCCTCCCGGACCTTCAGTGACCGGAATGCGATCGCGGCCAGCGCGAACGTGACCGCGTCCAGCGCCGCGACGGCCGGCCCTCCGAGCGCGGCGAACAACCCGGCCCCAGCCAGCGGCGCAACGAGCTTCATGCTCTCGATCGCCGTCCGGACCAGACCGTTGAAGTCCCCGCGAAGCGCGTCCGGGATCGCCGCAGTGATCAGCGCGGTCTCCGCCGCGTCACTCAGGACGGTCCCCACTCCGACCAGGGTGAGCACAGCGAACAGCAACCAGACGCGGGCTGCGGAGTCGAGAAGCAGCAGCGTAGCCATGAGTGCGGCGAGCACGAGGTGGGTGGCCACCAAGAGCGGCCGCCGACGGACCCGGTCGGCGGCCACTCCGATGACCGGGCCGGCGAGGGTCGGCAGCCAGACACAAAGGCTCACCAGCGCAGCCAGGCTGTTGGAGTCGGTCAGAGTCTTGACCCAGATCCCAGCGGCCAGGGCCATCGCCGAGTCGCCGAAGCCGGAGACCAGGACCCCGCCGAGGTAGAGCCCGGCGTTCCGGTCGCGCAACACGGTCAGCGTGGTCCACGCCATGGCGTGCAACCTACTCCCAATCACATGATTGGGAGTAGGTTCCACGGATGACCGATCCCGTACTTCGCGCGCTAGCCCACCCGCTACGGCTTCGGATGCTCAATCTGGCCTGGCCCAGCCCGATGTCGGCGGCCGAACTGGCCCGCGAGCTGGGCATCTCGCACGCGCTGGCCAGCCAGCACCTACGCCGCCTGATCGCGGCCGAACTCGTCGAACTGGCCGAGGAACGCAACCACCGCGGTGGCCGGGAACGGCGCTACCGAACCGTCCGGGGCACGCCGCTGTCCGACCAGGGCGACGACGGTGCACTGCTCGCGCAGGCCTTGGCCGGAACGCTCCGCGAACGCGCGGCCCGGAGGGCGCCGGACAGCCCTGGAGTGACGGTTGACGGGGAACTTTGGGTGACGCCGGAGGCTTGGGCGGATGCCCGACGAAAGCTGGTCGAGATCGCCGAGGGGCTGCACGCGGCGGCGCAGCCACCGAGGTCAGCCGGCACGGTCGCTGTTGGGGTGACGGTCATGGCCTTCCCGCTGAGGTCGTGACCGGTGGCGGTAACTGTTGCGAGGCGAACGTTCCGTTCGCAGCGGCGCCGATCGAGCGTCGCGGCGGTCCCGAGAAGCTGAAGGCGCGCGGGGAACACACCCCAGCAACTTCACGGAGGCTGGACGACATGAGCGGCTGCTACAGCGGCAGCTCAAAAAATGTTCTAAACCGGTAAAGACCCTGGATGGCAAGCGCGGAAGCGTAAGGCACTACATAGCGTGACGGGTGGTGGTCGGCCGCGCCGCCCCCCACCCACGCACCGCCCAGCGACGCGGCCCGGTCGAATACAGCGTCAAGCCACTGACATGGACGGCTTCGCCGACTCATTGCCGAGGCGGCAACAGGTCCAGCGGCACACCGCGCCGTGGCCGTCAGGCCCGGTCGAACTCGCTGGACTTGAGCCCGCTGAGAAACGTCCGCCACGCGCTGGCAGGCAGCGCCAACGACAGAGCAGACCGGTTCTTCGTGTCGCGAATCGCGACCCACCCGCCGAGCTCGCCGCGCTCGCCCGCAACTTCGACGCACTCGCTGTTCGCGCCACCGCTATAGGACGACTTGTGCCAGCGGGCGCCGGTCAGGTCGATCATGGCCGTGAGTCTCCTGTCCGCGTTGCCGATGCTCAATCCAGTGCCGCCGCGAGAGCAGCGATCCGTTCGCGCGAGTCCGACGCCGAAAGTGCGGAGGTCCGCCCGTGTTCGACCATCCGAGCATAGATCACGACGTCCGAAGGCTCTTCCAGGTGCAGCGCCCCGGCGTGATTCTCCAGATACACCACTCCGGGGTCGGTGGGATCGCGGAACGAGAACAGCACGATCGGCCCTCCGCTGAGCACCGGATGCCCGCCCGCTGAAAACGGCACCACCTGCAAAGTCACGTTCGGTCGCTCCGACACTGCCACCAGATGACGGAGTTGATCGCGCATCACGGCTTGGCTTCCCATCACCCGATGCAGCACCGATTCGTCCAGTACAGCCCAGACCTCTACGGCCCCGGCGCGGCGCGTGAGGACAGCCTGTCGTTTCATGCGCGTAGTGAGCTGACGTTCGATTTCGGCGGGATCGTTAAGGCCAAGGAAGGCGGTCATGACTGCGCGGGCGTAGTCCTCGGTCTGGAGCAGTCCCAGAATCAGGGTCGGGCACCAAGCGTCGATCCGCTGCGCTTCGTCCTCCAGCGACAGCAACGTCGTGAACCACGGGGCAGCCGGACTGCCGACCGCGCCCCACCACCCCTTGGACGCCTTCGTGGTCTCCTCGGCCAAGTCTGCGAGGTCCGCAGTCAGCTCAGGGGATGCGCCGTAGCCGGCACACAGCGCACGCACCTCCAGCGGTCGAATCTTCGCTACCTGCCCGGCCTCCATCCGGTAGAGCGCCGACCCGGACTTGCCGAGTAGCTGCATCGCCGCCTCATCAAGCGACAGGCGCGCCTCGACCCGTAATCGGGTCAGTTCTCGCAGGAGACGCCGACGCCCCCGGCCCCGTGCTACTCCGCCGCTGATGGTCACCCGCTGACCTCCTACGTCCGGTCGTTTGCTTGCGTTCCGAACGCAGACCGTGCGCAAGATCCGGAAACGGTGGCGAGCGTTCAGAATCTCAATTTTCGCACCATTGCGATTCGTTTTCCAGCGGTTCAGGCTCCTCTGTAGACAGAGTCGCCGCTCGCGGGCGTACGCGTCGGCGCCAGTTCGTCTGCGCTGTGGAGGTCCTGATGACGGATACCGACGTAGTCGCTGAGCGTCTACTAAGTGCGGTCCTCGCGGCGCTCGATCGCGAACCCGGCCCCCGGCTCTTCGAGCCACCACCGCCTCTGCCGAAGCGAATCCCAGGCAAGGCGCTCGCTGAGCAGCAGGCGTGGCCGCCCAGCGCTCGACGGGCACCGGCCTCCGAGGCACCGCAGTGACACCGCCTCTGATGCTCCGCGTCCCGGCCTCTTCTTGGCTCTTCGAGGTGCTGAATCTCCAGATCCAGGTGGGTTACCTCGCAGCCGAGGCCGACCTGCCCTCGGAGGCTGACCTGGCCAAGCAGTACGGAGTGACCAGCGATGCCGTGCACGAGGCCCTGAAAGCACTGGCGCTCATGGAGAAGGTCCGCCAGTTTCCAGGTGGCTGGAGCGTGGGGAACCGAACGGAATTCGAGCCACCGAGAGTCCGCACTCAAATCGCCCGGGACCTGGTCCGGCGATTACGGACGGGCGAATGGTCCTACGGCGACCGCATGCTGTCCGAGACAGAAGTCATGGCCGCCTACGACGTGACACGAGGCACCGCACGACAGGCTTATCAGCGGCTTGCCGCCGCACAGCTTGTCGAGATCCGGCACGGCCAAGGCGCCTTCTGCAAGGTGAAGCCTTCCTAGCACAATCGATGGCCGGTCCCCGTCACGCAGGGACCGGCCTCTTTGCTGTCTTGTGCACTAGCGGTGGGCTTCGCCTCTGAGCCCACCCTCGATCGTGTCGTCCGCGCCCGCGTCGCCGGGTGCGTTCCCGATGAGGCCGCCATCGCCGTAAGTCAACGTGCCGTCTGCCGGATCGAATCCCGGCCGGTAGGCAACCACGATCCGATGGACGCACCACCGGTCGCCGTCGCGTTGGAGCTGGAATTGCCAGTCCTGATCGAGGCCGGACCAGAAGTCGAAGCCGTTGTCACCTCGCGGGTAGAAGTCTGTCGTTGACGACAGACGAACGCTGGCCGTGCTGCCGGACTGTGCGTATTCGAGGTCTTCGAACGCGATCGAGACCACCCACTTGTCCGACGGCCATCCGGCGTTTTGGCGCTTGGTCTCCCTGGCGATCACGTTCTGGACGTGACCTCGGTCGTCGCGACAGACGGAGTCGCGCCATGAGCCGGATCCGATCGGGTCGGGGTAGGTATCGAAGGCGTCCCACCACCAGGCCATCACCCGCAAGTCTGGCCGATCGGGTTCGGTGTCGGGTTGCATCAGGTCGGCCGCGAAGCCGAGCGCGGCAAGGATGATCGCGACTACCAGCCCGAGGACTCCGAGCTTCACTTTCAGCGTCCGGCGATCCGACCGATGATCGCTGTCCCCGACGGCGTCGGGGTCGTGGTCCGCCGAGTGGTCGGTGCCGGGGTCGTCCGGGGTGGGCTCGTCGTCGGCGTGGAAGCGTGGGCGCAGCGTCGGCCCATCAGCCGTGAACAGCGGATCGCTACTGGTGCGGCGGGGTCCGAACATGACATGGTCCTTTCTCCTGTCTGCGGAATTGCGCGGTGAGGTCACCGCGGTTTGGTGGTCGCTGCGCCGGCCACGCCGTTGCCCGTGGAAGAGGCGTGCCGGACGTGCGTATGCGGCGTCACCGGCCCAGCGACGGCGCCCGGCTTACGGCCCGGTGGGGGCCGGGGCGTACCTCAGGCACATGCGGTCGATGTCGGAGTCCGAGGTGTAACCGGCCCTGACCCTCATGGGGGTGGCTCGGTTGTCGCCGTGGACGTAGCCGATACCGGCGCCCGTGTACTCGTCGGCGGGGATCAGGTGGGCGTGTGCGCCCCGGGCGGTGGCGCCGCCGCCGAGCACGAGGTCGGCCTGTCCGGCCTCATCGACCCGCAGCACGATGCGCGTGGTGAACAGTTGCCGCATCGGCACGATTTCTTTGCGCGGGTCCTGGACGGCGGCCATGACCGAGACCGACAGCGACCGGCCTTGCGTGAGGATCAGCCCCAACGCCCGGTTGAACCGGTCGATCAGGTCTTTGGTCATGTAGACCGTGCACGCCGCCAACTCATCAATGTTCAGCAGGACGTAGGGGTCGCCCGACACCGGCACGTGGGTTCGTGCGCCCCCGGCCATCGCCGCCCGCCGGGTGGCGACCAGCGCGGCGGCTTTCTCGACCAGATCCACGATCTCCTCGGGACTGGTGGCGTACTCCTTGAACAGCCACCGACCTTTGGCGAACTCGACGGCCTTCGGGTCGACCGTCCACACCTCCGCCGCCCCGGCACGGATCGCCGGGCAGAGGGCGCGGATCACCGCCCACTGGACGGAGCCCTTGCCGCCGCCGGTCGCCGCCCCGATGAACAGGTGCCGACCGAGGAGACGTTCACGCCACTGGTGGCCGTCTTCGCGCATCCCCAGCAACACGGACTTAAAGTTGGTCACCGCCGGGATCGGCGGCGCCGCAAGCGGCGTCCGCAGCGGGTCGGTGATGTAGGCGCGGAGCCGGACCGTGCCCCGCTTCGGCGAGTCCCCGGCGACGTGGTGCACACCCCACGCTTCGGCGAACGTCTCGCAGTGGGCGATGAAGTCGGCCGGTGACTGCCCGTCCAGGACATTCACGACCACGGTCCAGCCGTTGTCGTCGTCCGCGAGCGTCCACCGGCCCCGGGGGTACTGCACCGTCAACCGGCTCAGGCCGTGCCCGTCCCGGAAAACCAAGCCCAGCCGGAACACCAGACGCGGCCAGGAATTGAACTGAAAATGCCACATCCACACGCGGCGCGGAATCATCACCGATATCCGGTGACCCCACAAGCGCCAGACCAGCGCCCACACTCGGGCGCGCATTCGCCACAACATCCAGAGAAGAACCCATGCCACCGAAAGGGCCACCGCAGCGGCGGGCCGGGTGAACAACACACCCAGCCACGCCACCGCGCACACCAGCCACACGCCGAACTTGAGCAGAGCCCAAAGAAAGCGCAAGGGGCCGTGCTGACCGATTAGGTAGCCCAGCAGTAAAACCACTGCCGGAGCGATCCGCGAGGACCGGCGGGAACCGGGACGGCCCTTTTAGCTCGCCTGCTTCGCCGGACCCCGACCGGAGATCGGAGCGGTCGGAGCGCCGTTCTCGTCCACGCTCGGCCCGCCGATCACCTCCGCCGAATCGGCCCGCCACGAGATCCCCGACCGGCCGTCGAACTCATACGAGTTCGCGCGCAGGTTCTCCGCCGACAGCGGCGCCGAGACCGTCAGCCCCACGCCATCGGGCACGGTGACCTCGATCAACTGCGGCTTGGCGCTCGGTTGGATGAGCACCATCGGCACCCGGTAGAGCTTCGCCCCGGTGTCCCGGTCGGTCATGATCTCCGTGCGCGACCCCCGCACGTAACGCGGCTCGGCCTTCCCCGCGCACAACAGAATCGCATTGGTCAGGTTGACGCTGAACTCGGCCATTGTCCGTTCCTCTTTCCGGAACCACGACGCGGCCCGCTGCCGCATCTGTCGCGACGATTCCGGCCCCCCGCTCACGCCCGAGCGGTGAATCGACACCAGATACACGTGACCCACATCGAAGAAGGTTCACGTGAATTCACGATTTCTCTCCGTATTCATCCAGCTAGATCGAGGTGACGCCGAGTCAATATGGACAGTCGACACTAGACGGTTTGAGCTGACAACCAAGAACCGCGAGCCGGATATTTGTTCATCCCGAAACACGTTCACGGGCGGTATACGGCGTTACGGTAATAGGTCACCGACCGTGTATCTGTTACGCGGCGTCTGGTCCCTCGATTATCTCTGCTTCCTCACGTCCCAGCCGTCGCGCGGTCTCGCGATCGGCCCGGGTCTGCTCGGCCAGCCACCGGCCCGCCGCATCCAATCCTGTGCGTGACAACCGAAGCGCAGGAATGCTCACCGTCTGTTCCGGCACACCATTCGGCGCCAGCCGATCCGCTCCCACCCTGGCGGCCTGCTCACGCCGGTAGTCCATCCTCGCCGTGTGCAGCGCGGCCAGCGTCGCGGAGTACCCGCGCGAGCGAGTGGCGACCGGACCCCGGTAGCCGTACTGATGCGCCCGCCGCCGCAGCTTCCAGCCCGCCAGCTCCGGGAGACCACCCAGGCGCCACGCGACCCCGACCAGAGCCCGCACATGCCCCGGCACCCGCAACAGCCCGATCTCCCCCGGAGCGCCGACCGGCCGCTCCAGGCCGGGTGCGATGTCCTTGGTGACGTACTTCGCCAGATACGACGCCAGCCGCCGTTCCTCCGCGTCATCCGCCCCCGCCGGAATCGGATGCGCCTCAACCTGATCGCCGAACCGCAGCACCCAGCCACCCACGCCCGGCACATCGATCTCCACCGCGACGCGCCTTGCCGCCCCGACGACCGCTGCCGCCAGTAGCTCCGGGGTGACCCACTCCGGAGGGGGCGCGTCCGGGTCGCTGCCCGAGTCCGCCCGCACGATCGCGTGCAGGTGCACTGCGCCCCGGGCTTGCATCTCCGCGACCCGCGTGGACTCCACCTTCACCGCCGCCCGGACCGCCGCCGCCGGACGATCCGACAGCCGGCCGATTTCCCGGCCCGTCTGCACACTCCACCGATTCCACAACGCGCCCGCGTGGGAGTTCCACAGCACCAGCCCCGGCCAGTCATAACAGGCCACGCACAACGGCGCCCCGACCACCGGGTCGGCCTCCGGATGCCGGACACCGCACCACGCCGGTTCGCCGTGCTCGCACACCGGCCACCCGCGACGAGCACGACACGCCACCGCACGCCCGTCCGACCGCAACCGCCGAGAATGAACCGCACCGAACGACGGCGCCGTCAGCGTCAAGAACACCCTCGGATGCGACCGCACCCCCGCCGCACGACCCTTGCCGCCCACCAGCCCGGCGAACGCCAGCCACCACGTGTCGCCGCGCCAGCGATGCGCACATGACGGGCAGACACTCGCGTGCCGCGAACCGCACGCCACCAGCAGCCCGCCCACCCGTCCAGAACCCGTGTCGTACTCGCCGACCAACTCACCGGTTGCCGTAGAGAAGGACCGCACCGTCCCGGCCAGCCGCACCGGCCGCGCGCACCCACCCACTGCCGCGAGCTGCTCGGCCAACTCCGGCAGTGCACCGGCCCGGCCCCAGAGCGTCAGCCCTGACCAGACATCCCACGACAGTCCGGCCGCCGCCAGCTCTGCTCCCCAATCCCGTTGCCCGCTCACGCCCGACCTCCACGCGCGCTGAAGCCACCGCGCCGACCAGCGCCGACGCCGCAGGCTTGATTAGACGTTCCTTACAGTTCTCAAGGGCGGCCTCCGGCCGCCGCTGGCCTTTCCGCCGCCGCACCCACGGGCCGGGCCTGCGGCGCGCCCGCATCGGGCCTGCCGCTCGCTGACGCGGCGGCACGGCCCGGCAGGCACACCACCCCGGACCCGGGCAGCAGCGGAAGTCGCTCAGCCTCAGCCGTCAGAGGCGAAGTCTTCCCAGTGCTTTATCCGACCGGCTTTCATGCACAATGGCCCACTAA
>NZ_VIRS01000061.1 GCF_006912135.1 Cryptosporangium phraense
CGCGGGCGGCGCGCTCGCGGTGGCGGGCGCAACGACGGGCGCGGGCGCGGCAGGTGCGGCCGCAGGTGCGGGGGGCGCGGCGGCGGTGGTCGAGAGGATCCTCGCCGCGCTGGACGAGCCACTGAACATCGCCGACGACGAACTCCGCATCCGAGCCAGCATCGGCCTGGCCGACGGCTGGGCCGACGCCGACGCGACCGAGCTGACCCGCCGCGCCGACGTGGCGATGTACCAGGCCAAGGCGGCCAAGTCGGGCTGGGCCCGGTTCGCCCCGGAGATGGACGCCCCGGCCGCCGACCAGGCCCGGCTGGCCGCGGGCCTGCGCGACGGCCTCGGCCGGGGCGACTTCCGGCTGCTCTACCAACCGATCGTGACGCTGCCGTCGCGGCGGATCGACGGCGTCGAGGCGCTGGTGCGCTGGCACGACCCGGAACGCGGGGTCATTCCGCCGGACCGCTTCATCCCGGTGGCCGAGCGGAGCGGCCTGATCGTCCCGCTGGGCCGGTGGATCCTGCGCGAAGCCTGCCGCCAGGCCGCCGCGTGGCGAAATGCCTACGGCACGGCGGCTCCGTCGCGCGTCTGCGTCAACGTGTCACCCCGGCAACTCGACGAGCCCGACTTCGTCGACGACGTGGTCGCGGCACTCACCGACTCCGGACTCCCGGCCGAATACCTGGTCGTCGAGGTCACCGAGACCGCGGTGTTCAACGGCGGGCTGGCGGTGTCGTCGCTGGTGGCCCTGCGTGCCCTCGGCGTGCGGGTCGCGCTCGACGACTTCGGCACCGGGCAGTCGTCGCTCGGGCTGCTGCTGACCTGCCCGGTGGACATCCTGAAGGTCGACAAGTCTTTCGTCGACGGGGTGACCGAGCCCGGCGACCGCGCGGTGATCGTCGAGTTCCTGGCCCAGGTCGCGCGGGGGTTGTCGCTGGACACGGTGGCCGAGGGGGTCGAATCCGTCGGCCAGGCGGAGAAGCTGCAGGAGCTCGGGTACCGGAAGGCCCAGGGGTACCTGTTCTCGCGTCCGGTGCCGGGCGACGAGCTGGCGGAGTCGTTTCGTCCCAGGCGTGCGGTAGCGTCCCTGCGGTGACTGTGGTTGTTCCGTGGGTGGGGCGCGTACTCGGTACCGAGGACGCGACGCCGTTGTCGTTCCACGTCGCCCTGCGCGACGACGCGTACCTGCAGCTCGACGACGTGGTGGTCACGGTGCGCGACGTGCCCGGCCTGGGGCCGGTGCTCACCGCCGGCGTCGTCACCCAGGTCATCGCCCGGCACGAGGGCGCCCAGTTCAGCTCGGACGTGTTCCTGATCGCCGACGGCGTGCTCCCGGCGCAGGTGCAGGAGGTCGCGGAGATCGCCACGACCCGCGTCGAGCCCGAGGTGTACGTCCCGCCGCGCCCGGGCGAGCCGGTGCGCCGGGCCACCGGCGAGGAGCGGGCGATCGCGCTGTACTTCGACCGGATGGAGCGCAAGGTCCCGGTCGGCCTCGGCCGCGACGGCACGCCGATCTACCTGAACCTCGACTTCCTCGACGGCACCCGCGGCGCGCACGTCTCGATCTCCGGCGTCTCCGGCGTCGCCACCAAGACGAGCTTCGCGCTGTTCCTGCTCTACTCGCTGTTCCAGTCCGGCGCGCTGGGCCGCCGCCGCATCAACACGAAGGCGCTGATCTTCAGCGTCAAGGGCGAGGACCTGCTGTTTCTCGACCACACCAACACCAAGCTCGACGAGACGCTGCGCGCCCAGTACGGAATCATGGGCCTGCCCGCCGAGCCGTTCGAGTCGACCGGCTTCTTCGCGCCCCCGCTGCCCGGCGACCTCACCGGCCGCGCCGACGTCCGCGAGCGCGCCACCGGCGTCAACGCGTTCTGGTGGACGCTGCACGAATTCTGCCGCGACGAGCTGTTGCCGTACATCTTCGCCGACGCCGAGGACGAGCGGAACCAGTACACGATGGTCGTGCACCAGGTCGCCGCGAGGCTGCGCTTCGACGCCGTGGCGTCCGGTTCCGACGGCGCGGTCACGATCGACGGGCGCGCCGTGCGCACCTACGACCAGCTCGTCGACCTCATCGTCGACAAGCTCAACGACGACAACACCCGCTCGGCCTGGGCCGGCCCGGTCACCGGCGCCGGCACCGTGAACGCGTTCCTCCGCCGCCTGCGCTCCTCGCTGCGCGCCCTGCGCCCGCTCATCCGCGGTGACCTGCCGGACACGCCGACCCGCCGCGTCTCCACCGAGAACCAGCAGCTCACGGTCGTCGACCTGCACAACCTGCCCGAGCGCGCCCAGCGCTTCGTCGTCGGCGTCGTGCTCGCCGCCGAGACTCGGCGCAAGGAAGAGGCCGGGGCCGGCGGCCTGCTGTTCACGATGCTCGACGAGCTCAACAAGTACGCGCCCCGCGAGGGCTCGTCGCCGATCAAGGAGGTGCTGCTCGACATCGCCGAACGCGGTCGCTCGCTCGGCATCATCCTGATCGGAGCGCAGCAGACCGCGAGCGAGGTCGAGCGCCGGATCATCTCGAACAGCTCGATCAAGGTGGTCGGCCGGCTCGACCCGGCCGAGGCCGGCCGGCCCGAGTACGGCTTCCTCCCGCCCGGCCAGCGCACCCGCGTGACGCTCGCCAAGCCGGGCACGATGTTCGTCGCCCAGCCGGAGATCCCGGTGCCGCTCGCGATCGAGTTCCCGTTCCCGGCCTGGGCCACGCGGTCCAGCGAGGCCGGGGACGTGCCGTCGGGCCGGCCACCGGCGTCGGTGAACCCGGTGACGGGCGAGATCGTCGGCGGCCGGGACCCGTTCAAACGCCTGCCGACCGCCCCCGCGGACGACGCCCCGTTCTAGTTCTACGCCTGCCGGGCCGAGGCCAGCGGCTTCCGGGACCGGCGCGTTGTCGGTGACGGCCGGGCCGTCCCGCCGCGCCGTGCGCGGTTGCGCGCCCACCCTCCGGTTTCTGGGGGTGTGCAACGAAAGACGCAGCCGCCCGCCCGGCCGTCGACGAGGAGAGTCGGCGCGCGCGGACGAGTTATCGGGGTCATTCGCGCCCTGAGAACCCCGACAACTCGTCAATCCGCGTCGGCAAGAACTACGCCAGCTGCCAGTCCTCGTACTCGAACCCCGGCGCCACCACACACGTCACCAAAACCGGCTCCACCCCCACCGGCCGAGCCGCCTGCCACTGCCCTCCCGGGACCAACCCCTGAAACTCCCCCTCCGGCCCCAGCAGAATGTCGCGCACGTCCGGCGCCCCCGGCGCCGACCCCACCGACAACACCAACGGCCCCCCGGACTGCCACACCCACAGCTCGTCCGAGCGAACCACGTGCCACCGCGACTCCTCCCCCGGTGCCAGCAGGAAGAAGATCCCCGTCGCGGCCGCCCGCACCCCCGGATATCCCGAAGGCGCGAACTCCACCGGCGACCGCCAGGTCTGCCGGAACCACCCACCCTCCGGGTGGGGTTCCAGGTCGAGTTTCTGCGCCAGCGCCGGTTTGCTCACCCGCCGAGCGTAGGTGGTCCGGGGTCGGTGTCGATCGGCTCGGTGGTGATCTCGATCGGCGCGCCCGACGGCGCGGTCACGGGCACGGCACCGACCCGGAGCATCCGCCGGTGGCGGAACAGCGAATAGCCGCCCGCGGCCGACACCGCGAACACCAGCGTCCCGAGCGCGGCCCAGAAGCTGAAGATCGCCACGTCGGCGAGCACCATGACACCCCAGAACGCACCGGAGACCATCCGGTGGGGACGCCGGTGACGGATCGGCATGCGAACACAGTTCCCCGCGCGCCCCGGCCCGACACCTCAGCGGGTGTCGTCGTCGCCGCGCTCGAGCTGGGCCAGGAACCGTTCGAGCTCGGCGCCGAGCTCCTCGCCGCTGGGCACGTTCTCGTCCAGCTCGCCGCCGAGCTCGGCCTGCTGCCGGTTCGCGACGAACGAGTCGTACTGCTCCTCCAGCGCCTTGACCACGCCGACGGCCTGCGGATCGTCCGCCAGCTGGGCGTCGATCTCGCGCAGGCGGGTGACCCCGGCCGCGTGCAGCGACCCGACCGGCAGCAGCAACCCGGTCTCCTCGGCCACCGCGTCCAACAACGCGGCTGAGGCCTGCGGGAACTCGACCGACGCGAGGTAGTGCGGCACGTGCGCCACGAACCCGATCGCGTCCTTCCCCGCCTCTCCGAGGCGGAGCTCCAGCAGCGCCGACGCGCTGCCCGGCACCCGCAGGTTGCCCCGCCAGACGTTCGGCCTGCGGACGAGATCCGGACGGGTCCCGTGCGTGGTCAGCGTCGTCGGCCGGGTGTGCGGGATCGTCATCGGCACCCCACCGAGCCCGACGACCATGCGGACGCCGAAGTGGTCGGCGAGCTGCCCGACGGCGGTCGTGAACCGCTCCCACATGACGTCCGGCTCGGGGCCGTTGAGCAGGAAGAACGGCGCACCGGTGGAGTCCTTGAGCTCGTGCAGCAGCAGCTGCGGCGGCGTGTAGGACTCGTAGTGGTCCTCGACGAACGTCATCGGGGGACGACGGGCGCGGTAGTCGTGCAGCAGGTCGATGTCGAACTTCGCGACGACCGTGCCCTCGAGCGTCTCGACCAGGTGGTTCGCCGCGATCTGGGCGACCGATCCGGCGTCGAGGAACCCGTCCAAGGCGTGCAACAGGACCGGGGAGGAGTCGGGCGAGAGCTCCCGGTCGCCGACGATCTCGTACAGCTCCGCGGGGTCCGGCATGACGGCGACCTCTCCAGACAGCGTGCACATCGCCAGACGGTGCCTGGCGAGGGAGCCCCCATAGGCTCACCCCGTGCAAGTCGGCGGAGCGCGTCGGCATTCCGCCGGGGGCGTGGGGGCACCCTCTCCTACGGTACCGGCACCCTACTGGGTCAGCGGGTCCTCACCTCGCGCGATCGCCTCGGCGAACGGGCGGGCGAACTCCTCGTTCAGCTCCACCCCCCGCGCCTCCTCCTCGACCAGGACGGTCTCCAGCGCGGTCTCGACCGGGGCGCCGGCCGCCTGCTCGTACGCGGCGGCGATACCGTCCTCGACCGTCTCGGCGAGCTCGACCGCGTCCACCGCGTCGGACTGGCCGACGTTGTCCGACACGACCTCGGGATTGTCAGTAACAGCCGACACGAAAGCCTCCTCGGGTCACTCCGGCTACGCGGGGTGTCGTACCCAGGGAGGAGACGAAGTAAGCGCCGGGAGGGCCGTACCGCCGGAGCGGCACGGCCCTGAACCCGTCCCTCAGCCCTTCTCGCCCTCGCTGCCGATGAGACGGCTCAGCGCCTCGACCGCATCCTCGCTGGACGACGCCGCTTCCTGATTCGCGGCGCGCAGCTCGAGAAACACTTCTTCCCGGTGTACCGGCACACTGCGGGGCGCCCGTATCCCGAGCCGGACCACATCCCCCCGGACTTCGAGCACGGTGATGACAACGTCATCACCGACCATCACGCTCTCACCGGGCCGACGGGTCAGCACGAGCACGGGCAGTATCCCCCCTCGAGGACGAGTAACCCGCAGCGTAGCCGAGTGACGGGCTAGGCGAGGGGAGCCCGGACCGGCAGGTTGCTCCCGGTCAGCACGCACTGTGCTGCCCGCATCGTCATCGGGTCGACGACGATCGGAGCCATCAGGTTCGCCGTCGAGTCCCGCGGTGTGTCACCGGCCGTGACGATCAGCAGCACGAGCAGCTGGCTCGGGTCCTTGGTCCCGAGCGCGGCGATCGTCTCGTCGTCGATCTCCGGCTCGTACTGCGGGAAGAACTGATGCGGAGCGATCGTGATGAACCGCAGCTCCGGATCGTCGACCGACCGCAGTGAGTTCAGCAGACCGACCTCGTCCAGCCGGACCAGGACGAAGCTCGTCATCCCCGGGAAGCCCGGCATCGGCGTGACGAACTCGATCGTCGGCAGGTCGCCGGCGGCAGCCGCCTTCGCCTCCGCGTTCTGCGCGGAAGCCTCGAGGGACATGTCGGTTGCCATGTCAGAGGGCGACTTCGCGGACTTGGTTTTTGCGGACATGTACTCCTCCTGAGTTGTTCGACAGCTTCTTCGCGGGGAGGGTCCTCATAAGCTCCCTCTGGGCTGATCGGTTGGGTTTCGGGTTCGGCATGTCGCCGTCTGTGGTCCGGTCTTCTACCGGAGGAAATCCATCAGGGAGGGCTGGATGACCTTGGCGGTCGCGCCGAGTGCGGCCTGGTAGGCGGTCTGCTGCAAGGTCATGTCCGTGATGGTCTTGGGCAGGTCGATGTCCTCGACCTCGGTCAGCTGGCCCTGGAGCTCGAGCTGCCGGTCGTTGGCCGTCTGCTGCATCGCGTCGATCCGGTTCGACCGGGCGCCGACGCTGGCCTGCGTGGTCCGGATCGTGTTCATCGCGCCGTCGAGACGGTCCAGGTCGTCGCTCAGCTTCGACGGGTCGTTCTTCATGTGGTCGGAGATGTCGGAGAGCACCTTGAAGATCTGGTTGTCGCCGGTGCCGAAGACCTCTTCGCCGTTGGTGTCGACCCGGAGCTTCGTGCCCTCGGCGACCGTCCGGTTCACCGAGCCGCTGTCACCGAGGTAGTTGCCGGCCTTGTCGTAGGCGGCCGACCCGTCGGTGGTGCCGCCGAACACCGGGCGGTCGACGTACTTGGTGTTGGCCAGCCCGATCATCGCGTCGCGGATCTGGTCGACCTCGGCCGCGATCGCTCCGCGCGCGGTGTCCGAGCCGCCGGCGCCGGCCGACATGCCCTGGAGCATCAGGTCGCGGGCGCGCTGGGCGTTGTCGTTGACCGAGCCCAGCGTCGAGTCGATCGTGTTGAGCCAGTTCTTGCCGTCCGAGGCGTTGCGCGAGTACTGCTCCTGCGTCCGCATGTCGCTGCGCAGCAGCATCGCGGTCATCGTGCCGGTCGGCGAATCGGACGGCTTCGAGATCAGCTTTCCGCTGGTCAGCTGGTTCTCGGTCTGGCTCAGCCGAGCCTGGTTCGACTGCAGCCCGCGCATCGCGTTGTGCGAGAGCGAGCGTTCGGTGACGCGGATGACCACGGCTGCTGTCCTTACCGGCCGGTGCTGTTGATCAGCGTGTTCAGCGTCTGGTCGACGGTGTTCATCAACTTCGCGGCGGCCTCGTACGCGCGCTGGTACGTGAGCAGGTTCGACATCTCCTCGTCGAGGCTCACGCCGGACGTGGCCTCGTGGGAGCTGTCCAGGTCGGCGGTGATCGTGGACTGGGTGTCGGCCTTGAGCGTCGCGCTCTTCGCGGTGACGCCGAGGTCGGCGACGAGCTGCCGGTAGCTCACGTCCGGGCCGGAGCCCGAGGTGGCGAGGTCGCCCAGCGCGTCCGCGTTGCCGCCGTCGAGCCGGCCGTTCGCGTTGTCGGACGCCGCGACCTTGCTCGGGTCGGTGATCGCGACCTGGATCGACCCGGCGTCGGTGCCGGTGAAGAACGGGCCGCCGGGGTCGCCGTTCTTGTCGAAGCCGGCCGTGTGGATGCCGTTGACGGTCGAGATCATCTTCGTCGCGACGTCGTCCAGCGACTTCGCGTACTTCGGCACCACCGAGTTCAGCGTCTCCAGCGACGACCCCAGTTCGCCGGACGTCACGATCGCCGGCTGTCCGTTGTCGGTGAAGCTCATCGAGACCGGGTTGGCGGCCTGGTCGGAGAGCGTGTTCGCGCCGTTGACCTGCATCGTCCGGGCGGCGGTGCCGCTGACCAGCGTCGAGCCGAACAGCGAGACGTCGACCGCGCCGTTGTCGCGGACCGTCGCGGTGGCACCGGCCAGGTCGGCGAGCTTGAGGACGAGCGCGTCGCGCCGGTCGGCCAGCTCGTTGGCCGGCAGGCCGCCGATCTTCGCCTGCATGAGGCCCTTGTTCAGGCTCGCGACCTCGGCCGCGGTCGTGTTGATGTCGTCGACCTGGGACTTCGCCGCCGACCGGGCCGAGCTGAAGATCGTCCCGAGCGTCGTGCTGGCACCGTTCAGCGACGTCGACACCGCGCTGGCCTGCTGCAGCACCGCCGTCCGGGTGGCGTCGTCGCCGGGGTTGTTGGCCAGGTCCTGGAACGACGACCACATCGTCGACATGCGTTCCTGCAGCCCGGTGTCGCTGGGCTCCTTGAAGACGTTCTGGATGCTGTCGTAGGTCGCGTTCTGCCCCGACAGGTACGAGTTGTGAGCGTGCTCGGTGCGCACCCGGGCCTCGAGCAGTTCGTCCCGCACCCGGGAGACGTCGCCGACGTTGACGCCGGTGCCCACCGGGTCCTGCTTGGCCCAGATCGTCGGGACGTTGGAGACGCCTTCGACCGACGTCATCTCGGTGCGCTGCCGGCTGTAGCCCTCGGTGTTGACGTTCGCGATGTTCTGCCCGGAGACGTCGAGGCCCTGGCGCTGGGCGCGCAGCGAGCTGAGCGCGGTGGAGATTCCGGAGAACGTACTGGACATGGCTACATCGCCTCATCGACGAGTCGGGGTCGTACCCCCGCGGTCACGGTGCCGCCCCGCGGGCCGTAGGTCTCCACGGCGCCGCCGACGGTGAGCAGGGTCTCCCGGACCGCGCGGTGGCCGGAGGTGAGCAGGTCGCGGTTGGCGTCAGCAAGGGCGGTGATCTCCGCGGTCAGGGTGAGGAAGGCCTTGCGGTGCTCGCCGAACAGCTTTCCCCAGGGGTCCGGGGCGGCCTCGGACAGTGCGGAGAGGCTCGGGTTCGGCGGGAGCCCCAGCAGAGCGGCGACCACCTCGACCTCGGCGGCACGCAGTACTTCGACCTGACGGATCTGTTCCAGCACCAGCTCGACCTCGCGGGTAGCGTGAGCGAGCCAGCGAGTGCGGGCCGAGGCCAGGACCAGCTGCTCCTCTTCGAGCTTGAAGAGCAGCAGTTCGAGCATCTCCCGTCCGCGCCAGAGGATGTTCGACAGATCCGCAAAAGCCACGGGTCGACCCTTCTCTGCTCCGGCGGAGCACCGGAACGGCACCCCTTGCTGCTCCCACCGTCGGCAGGGCCGCTAACGGCCTGAGAGGTTTCTTTCCGCCCAAGAACATCCGTTTTGCAACTTTAGTTGCAATCGCGGCAAATAGTGTTTTTGATGGTTGACGGGGTTACACCCTGCAACTGGGGGAGAGTTCGTCAACGACGCGAAAGGGCCATTCCTGTGCGCCTAACCGCTGACTCCGTGGTGACACCGGGACCGGTGAACGACCGGCAGGTCGAGGACCTGGTCCGCGAGCATCTGCCGCTCGTCGGTCACCTCGTCCGCGAGATGCTGGGCCGCGTTCCCGCGCACGTCAACCGTGACGACCTCACCTCGGCCGGCCTCGCTGCGCTCGCCGCGGCGGCCAAGACCTACGACCCGTCCCGGGGTACGCCGTTCGGGTCGTTCGCCACCGTCCGGATCCGCGGTGCGCTCCTCGACGAACTGCGCGGCCTCGACTGGGCCAGCCGGTCCGTCCGCCACCGCGCGCGCAAGATCGAGACCGCCACGGCCGAGCTGACCGCTCAGCTCGGCCGTACGCCCACCGACACCGAGCTCGCCGAGACGCTCGGCGTCGCGGTGGCTGAGCTCCATTCGGCGGCCGACGACGTCCAGCGCGCCGTCGTGCTCTCGCTGCAGGGGTTCGCGGCCGGGACGGCCGAGGACCTGGTGCCCGACCGCACCCAGGGACCCGAGGAGCTGCTGCTCCACCGGGAGAAGATCGGCTACCTGCACCAGGCCATCTCGGCGCTGCCCGAGCGGCTGCGCGCGGTCGTCGAATCGTACTTCCTCGACGAGCGTCCGATGGCCGTGATCGCGGCCGAGCTCGGCGTCACCGAGTCGCGGGTCTCGCAGCTGCGGGCCGAGGCGCTGACCCTGCTGCGCGACGGGATCAACTCCCAGCTCGACCCGGACCAGGTCGCCGGGGCCGACCGGCCCGAGGGCTGCGTCGCCCGCCGGCGCGCCGCCTACTACGCCGACGTCGCCACCCGGGGCGATCTGCGCACCCGTCTGTCCCACACCACACCCCTGGGAACACCCACCAGGGCGGCCGGTTGAGACTGGCGGTATGACCTCGTACCCGCCCGATGGGCACGTACATACGCAGTTCAGCTGGGATGCACCGTTCGGCAACATGGAGCGCACCTGCGCCCGGGCGGTCGAGCTCGGGTTACCGTCGATCGCCTTCACCGAGCACGCCGACTTCGGCCGGACGATCCTCGTCGACAGCGACCCCACCCACCTCCCGGGCTGGCTGGCCGCGCACACCGACGAGCACGGGGTCGTCACTCCCCCGGACCTCGCGGTCGAGAACTACCTGGCCGAGGTCGCCCGCTGCCGGGAGCTGTTCCCCGGGCTGCGCATCCTGACCGGCGTCGAGCTCTCCGAGCCGCACTGGCACGCGCGTCGCACGGCCGACCTGATCGACCTCGGCGGCTTCGACCGGATCCTCGGCTCGGTGCACAACCTGCGTCACGTCGACGACCGGACCCAGGAGGTCCGCGAGTACGACAGCGGCGACGCCTACCGGGTGCTGGCCACCGAGACCGTGATTCGAAGCTATCTGGCCGAGGTCGAGAAGCTCGCCACCGGGTCGGACGCCTTCGGAGTGCTGGCCCACATCGACTTCCCGGTGCGGTACTGGCCGTCCGGCGCGGCTCCGTTCGACCCGGCGACGTTCGAGGAGGAGTACCGCGTCGCGCTGCGGGCGCTGGCCCGCTCCGGCCGGGCGCTGGAGGTGAACACCCGGGTTCCGCTCGACCCGGTGATCGTGCGCTGGTGGTACCAGGAGGGCGGCGAGACGCTGACGTTCGGGAGCGACGCCCACCGCCCGGACGATCTCGCCAACGGGCTCCGGGAGGCGGCGGCGATGGTGGAGACGATCGGTTTCCGCCCCGGCGCCCACCCGTACGACCTCTGGCGGCGCTGAAAGTTCTGGGCGAAACAACTCAGGCGCCCGCCCACCCGGGCGATGACTTCATTGATCGGCCCATGGACGGGCCGGCATGAAGGACTTATTCGTCCAGGAGGAACACCGAAATGTCGCTTCGCATCAACACCAACGTCTCGGCCGCGAACGCCTACCGCAACCTGTCGGTCAACGACAAGTCGGTGTCGGGCTCGATGGAGAAGTTGTCCTCCGGTCTGCGCATCAACCGCGCCGCGGACGACGCGGCCGGCCTCTCGGTCAGTGAGGGCCTGAAGTCGCAGATCGGTGGCCTCACGGTCGCGGCCCGCAACGCGCAGGACGGCGTCAACGTCGCCCAGACCGCGGACGGCGCGCTCGGCGAGACCTCGTCGATCCTGCAGCGCATGCGTGACCTGTCGGTGCAGGCCGCGAACTCCGGTTCGCAGGACTCGGACGCCAAGGCCGCGGCCAACACCGAGTTCGGGGCCCTGAACAAGGAACTCGACCGGATCGTGCAGTCGACCAAGTTCGGTAGCCAGTCGCTGCTCGACGGCAGCTACAACGGCGCGTTCCAGGTCGACTCGGCCTCGAAGAACACGAACGCCGGTGCGCAGATCAACGTCGACCTGAGCACCGCCACGCTGACCGCCGGCGGCAACATCACCGGGCTGGACTCGAACGGCCTGGGCACCGCGTCGCTGGACCTCACCTCGGACCCGAGCGCGGCGATCGACCAGCTCGACAAGGCGATCAAGGGTGTCTCCAGCGCCCGGTCCCAGATCGGTGCCGTGCAGAACCGGTTCGAGCACACGATCAACAACGTCAACGTCGCGATCGAGAACCTGAGCGCGTCGAAGTCGAGCATCACCGACACCGACATGGCCCAGGAAATGGTCAAGTTCTCGAAGAACCAGATCCTGACCCAGGCCGGTACCTCGATGCTGGCGCAGGCGAACCAGAGCGGCCAGGGCGTCCTGAAGCTCCTCGGCTGACCCTGACTCCCGAGTAACAGGGGGCGGTGCGCACCGCGCACCGCCCCCTGTTCGTAATTAGGCCCCACCAAGGGGGAACCCCACATGACCACCAGCATCGGAGGCCTCGCCAGCGGCCTCGACACCACGACGCTGATCAACTCCCTGATCCAGGCCGAGTCCGCGCCGCAGACCGCGTTGAAGACGAAGGTCTCGGACTACACGACCAGCAACTCGGCCTACCAGACGATCAACGGCAAGATGAAGTCGCTGCTCACCGCGGCGCAGGACCTCACCAGGTACGACGCGTTCAAGGTCGCGAAGGCCACCTCGACCTCGACCGACGTCGTCGCCACGGCGAGCACCGGCGCCCAGACCGGCGACATGACGTTCTCGGTGACGAAGCTCGCGAACGCCCACCGGGTCACCGCCGCGTTCGCCTCCACCGACACCGCCGCGGTCACCGACGGCAGCAGCTTCAACCTGACCGTCGGCACCGGCGACGACGCGAAACAGACGTCGATCTCGCTCGGCGACGAGCCCAACACCCCGCAGGGTGTGGCGAACGCGATCAACAACGCGAAGCTCGGGGTCCGCGCCTCGGTCGTGACGACCGACTCCGGCCCGGTCCTGCAGCTGGCTTCGACGAAGTCCGGCGCGGCGAACGCGTTCACGCTCGACGGGCTGACGTCCGACCCGAAGGTGATGACCGCCGGCGCCGACGCCGAGCTCACCGTCGGCGACCCGGCCGCCGGTGGCTTCAAGGTCACCAGCAGCAGCAACACGTTCACCGGGGTCATGCCCGGCGTGACGATCACCGCCAACAAGCTCGCGAGCGACGTCACCGTCGGCGTGAACAGCGACACCGACGCGATGGCGACCAAGATGCAGGCGCTGGTCGACGCGGCGAACGGCGCGCTCGCGCAGATCAGCTCGGCGGCGGCGTCGGGCGTGTCGTCCACGCCCGGGTCGAAGGCGACCGGTGGGCCGCTGGCCGGCGACTACACGGTCCGGCAGCTCTCCAGCCAGATGCTCAGCGCGGTCAGCACCGGCCAGTCCGGGTTCGGCAGCTTCAAGCAGCTGGGCATCGAGCTGACCCGGGACGGCAAGCTCCAGTTCAACAAGGACAACTTCGTCAAGGCCTACAACGACGACCCGGCGAAGATCCAGGACGCGGTGTCCAACGGGTTGGCCAAGACCCTCGAGTCGGTCAGCAAGAGCGCTACCGACGTGGTCAGCGGCACGCTCACCCAGAAGATCCAGAGCGGCACGACGATGATCTCCCGCTTGAACCAGGAGATCTCCGACTGGGACGTCAAGCTGGCCGACCGCCGGTCCGCGCTGCAGCGGCAGTTCACCGCGATGGAGACCGCCCTGAACAACGTCAAGAGCCAGTCGAACTGGCTGAGCAGCCAGACCGCCGCCGCCAACTCGAGCAGTAGCTGATTGGGGTAGCCCGGAATGACGAACCCGCTGCGTGCCCGCTACCTGGCCGACAGCATCACCACGGCGTCGCCGGCCCGCCTGCTCGTGATGCTCTACGACCGCCTCGTGCTCGACATCAGCCAGGGCGCGGACGCGATCCGCGAGGGGCGGCGGATGGTCGCGTCGGAGAAGCTGATCCACGCCCAGGACATCATCGCCGAGCTCCTGGGCACGCTCGACCTGGACGCCTGGGAGGGCGCGGCGAACGTCGCCGCGCTCTACCGCTGGATGCTCTCGGAGCTCGTCGGCGCGAACATCCAGCAGGACGCGGCCCGCGCCGACGCGTGCCGCGAGCTGGCCACCGAGCTCCGGGACGCCTGGCGGGAAGCGGCGATGACCGCCGGCGCGGCCGGGTCCTGACCATGGACGAATGGCGGTCGGCCTGGACGACGGCCCTCGACGACCTCGAGGCCGACGTCACGCGCATCGAGGAACTGCTGCGCACCGACCAGTTCCACCGGGACACCCCGACGATCGACCCGTGGACACCGCCCGAGGGTCTCGGGCCGTTCCCGCTCGACCTGCGGCCCCGCGCCGACCGCATCCTGGCCAGGCAACTCGCCGCGGCCGAGGGGGTGGCGCGGGCGATGGCGGTCAACCGCAAGCAGGCCGCGCTCACGAACCGCATCGAGCTCTTCGACAGCGGCGCGGCCCGGCCGTCGTACCTCGACCAGGCCATCTAACCGAATTGCTCAGGAACTGCTCCCCAGAGCCGTAGGGGGAAATGTGTTCGACTCGGTGACTACCTCGGTGCTCAAGACCGCGATGGACGGTCTGGCGATGCGCCAGCGCGTCACGGCCGACAACGTCGCGAACATCAACACCCCGCAGTTCCTGGCCGGGCGCGTCGAGTTCGAGGACGCCCTGCGGCAGGCGGTGGACGCCGGCAACGGCTTCGACGGCGAGACGAAGGCCCGGATCAGCCAGGCCGCACTGGCCGACCAGGCGTCCCAGCCGACGATGGCCCGCTCGCTCGAGCCGACCCGCACCGACGGCAACAACGTGAACCTCGATCACGAGGTCATCAGCAACATCGATACCCAGCTGCGCTACCAGCTGATGATCCGCGCGATGGACGACCAGTTCGGCGCCCTGCGCACCGTCGCCGGTAGCGCCGGCTGAGGGGGTCACCCATGACGCTCTTTCCCGCGATCGGGATCTCCGGCACCGGTGTCACCGTGCACCGCAAGTGGCTGGACGCGATCTCCGACAACCTCGCGAACATCAACGACGTCCGGCCCACGAGCGGCGAGGCGTACCGGGCCAAGTCGGTGATCGCCCAGGCCGTCGACTACGGCGACGGCAACAGCGGCGTGCAGGTCGGCGGGATCGTCGAGGGCAACCCCGAGGGCCGGCTCGTCTACGCGCCGGACAACCCGCAGGCCGACGCCGAGGGGTACGTCCGGATGCCGGACATCGACCTGGGCGACCAGATGGGCCAGCTCCTGATGGCCCAGCGCGGCTACCAGGCCAACCTGGCCGTGATCGACCGGGCCAAGGACTCCTACCAGCAGGCCATTCAACTCGGGAAGGGCTGATAGATGTCGAGCCCCATCTCCGCGATCGGTTCGCTCTCCGCCGCCGGGCTGTCGGCCGGCGGCATCGGCGCCTCCGACCCCGTCGCCCCGTCCGTCGTCTCGGCCCTGTCGGTCAGCGGCGTCGGCGGGAACGCGTCCACGTCGTTGGACGCGGCCAGCAACAACGGCGAGACGACCGAGAGCGCGAATAACTTCGCCGCGACGCTCGCCGACAGCCTGCAGGACCTGCAGGCGATGCAGGCCAAGAAGGACGACCTGGCGGTCAAGGCCGCCACCGGCAACCTCAACGACGTGCACGACTACACGATCGCGGCGACCGAGGCCCAGCTGGCGACCCAGCTGACGGTCGCGGTCCGGGACAAGGCCGTGGCCGCGTTCCAAGAGATCATGCGGATGCAGTGAGTTAGGCAGCCTCGATGGTCGACCGCGTCAAACGCGCACTCCGCCGCGGAGTAGACGGCTTCAAGTCGTTCTCCGGGGGGCAGAAAGCGGTGATCATCATCGCGATTCTGGCGCTGGCCATCGGTGGCTACTTCTTCGCGTCGTGGGCGTCCAAACCCACGATGGCTCCGCTGTTCAGCAACCTGTCGGCGACCGACGCGTCGGCGATCGTCGAGAAGCTCGGCGCCGCGAACGTGAACTACACGCTGGCCGACGGCGGCGCCACGATCATGGTGCCCCAGGACCAGGTCTACGACCTGCGGCTGCAGATGGCCGGGCAGGGCCTGCCGGCCGGTGAGGACACCGGCTACTCGCTGCTCGACAAACAGGGCGTCACGACGTCGGAGTTCATGCAGCACGTGAGCTATCAACGCGCGCTCGAGGGCGAGCTCGCGAAGACGATCCAGTCGATCGACGGCGTCGAGGCGGCGACCGTCCATCTGGCGTTGCCGCAGAAGGACGTGTTCGCCGACGACGCGCAGAAGCCCACCGCGTCGGTGCTGGTCAAGACCGCGGCCGGCAAGGACCTCACCGACAACCAGGTGCAGGCGATCATCAACCTGGTCTCATCCAGCGTCGAGGGCATGGACGCCTCGGACGTCACGCTGGCCGGCGCGGACGGCTCGGTGCTGGCCAAGGGCGGCGAGACGACGACCGCGTCCGGCGGGGACTCGAGCAGCAAGCAGACCGAGTCCTTCGAGGACGACATGCAGGACTCCATCCGGGAGATGCTCGAGCAGGTCGTCGGCAAGGGCCACGCGGCGGTCACCGTGACCGCGGACCTCGACTACGACAACACCCAGACCAAGACCCAGACCTACAACTCGGACGCCAACACGCAGCCGCTGGCCGAGTCGCAGAAGACCGAGACGTTCACCGGCAACGGCGCCGCGACCGGTGGCGTCCTCGGGCCGGACAACATCCAGGTCCCGAGCGGCACCGGCAACGGCAACAACAACTACGAGAACAGCCAGACGACGAAGAACAACGCGGTGAACTCGGTGACCGAGACCCGCCAGTCGGCGCCGGGCGCGATCCGCAAGATGGGCATCGCGGTGCTGCTCGACTCGAACGTCGCCGCGTCGGCGAACACCGCGAAGATCCAGACCCTGGTGCAGTCCGCGGCGGCGCTCGACAGCACCCGCGGCGACAGTTTGGCGGTCACCTCGTTGCCGTTCGACCAGTCCGCGGCGAAGGCGGCGGCCAAGGAGCTGGCCGCGTCCCAGGCCGCCACGAAGCAGGCCGAGCTCATGTCGACGGTGAAGAGCGGGGCCGCGATCGGCCTGATCGCGCTGCTCATGCTGATCGCCGCGTTCGTTAGCCGGCGCAACCGCAAGAAGCAGTCCCGCACGATGCTGACCCCGGCCGAGCGGCTGCAGCTGGAGGAGATGCAGGCCGCGCTGGAACGCGAGCGGGCCCGGGAACTCGAGGCGGCGACCGCGACCCCGGCGGCGATCGAGGCCGGTCCGCAGCGCACCGGACCCGACAAGGCCACCCGGCAGAAGGAGATCGCCGACATGGTCGAGAAGCAGCCCGAGGAGGTGGCACAGCTACTGCGCACGTGGCTCGGTGACCGGCGAGAGGTGTCCCGCTGATGGCCGACGACCTGACCGGGCTGCGCAAGACCGCGATCCTGCTGGTCCAGATGGGCAAGGACGCGTCGTCGAAGATCCTGGCCCAGATGCGGGAGAACGAGATCGAGGAGCTGACCGCCGAGATCGCCCGGCTCGGTCAGATCGAGACCGAGACCGCCGACGACGTGCTGTTCGAGTTCCACGACCTGGCCACCGCGAACAAGTACGCCGGTCAGGGCGGTCTCGACTACGCCCGGGACCTGCTCGAGGCCTCGGTCGGCGCCGAGCGGGCCGCCGACCTGATCGGCCGGCTCTCCAAGAGCATCGCCGACGTCCCGTTCAACTTCCTGCAGCGGGCCGAGGCCCGCCAGCTGCTCTCGTTCCTCCAGGACGAGCACCCGCAGACGATCGCGCTGGTGCTGGCCCACATGACGGCCACGCAGGCGTCCGGGTTGCTGTCCGGGCTCGCGCCGGCCTTGCAGGCCGACGTCGCCAACCGCATCGCGGTCATGGACCGGACGTCCCCGGACACGATCCGTCAGGTCGAGGAGACGCTGGAGCGCAAGCTCTCCTCGGTGCTGCAACCCACCGAGATGTCGACGGTCGGGGGCCTGCAGCCGCTGGTCGAGATCATCAACCGGGCCGACCGCGGCACCGAGAAGATGATCCTCGAGGGGCTGGAGTCGCTCAATCCGGAGCTGGCCGAAGAGGTCCGGTCGAAGATGTTCATGTTCGAGGACATCATCGGGCTGGAGGACCGCTCGATCCAGCTGGTGCTGCGGCAGGTGGAGTCGGCCGACCTGGCCACCGCGCTCAAGGGCGTCACCGAGCCGGTCCGGGACAAGATCATGCGCAACCTGTCCGGGCGGGCGTCGGAGAACCTCGCGGACGAGATCGAGATGCTCGGCCCGGTCCGGTTGCGGCAGGTCGAGGAGGCGCAGGCGAAGGTCGTCCAGAACATCCGGGCGCTCGAAGCCTCCGGCCAGATCACGATCCAGCGAGGAGACGACGATGAGTTCGTCGCCTGACCCGACGTCGGCCGGAGTATTGCGGGGCGCGGCCGCGGAGAGCGCGGTGAGCGCCGCGTTCGACACGAACCTCGGGAAGGCGGGCGCGCGGATCCCGCGCGCCCCCAGCGTCGACGCCGAGCTGACCGCGGCCAAGGAGGCCGCCAAGGCGGCCGGGTACGCGGCCGGCTGGGCCGAGGGCCGGCGGGCCGCCAAGCGGGAGGCCGAGGCGGCCCGGGCCGCGGCCGACGCCGAGACCCTCCGGTTCCAGCAGGCCCGGCAGGCCGCGCTGCAGCGCGCGCTGCAGACGGTCGCCGGGGCGGCGGCCGCGCTCGAGCAGCGCGCCGTTCCGGCCGCGATCGAGATCGAGGACGAGTTGGTCAGCGCCGCGTTCGTGCTGGCCGAGGCCGTGCTGGGCCGGGAGCTGGCGCTGGCCGACTCCCCCGGCCGGGACGCGGTCGCGCGGGCGCTGGAGCTGGTGCCGGTCGGGCGGCCGGTGCTGGTGCGGATCAACCCGGCCGACTACGCGGCGCTGACCGCCGAGGCCGACCACGAGGGCCCGCTGGTGATCGACGGGCGCACGGTGACGCTGGAGCCCGACGCGTCGCTGGCCAGCGGCGACGCGATCGCCGAGAGCGACGCCACGGTCGTCGACGCCCGCCTGTCGGCGGCGCTGCTGCGGGTCGGCGAAGCGCTGGGGATGGTGGACGCCTCGGATCAGCCGTGGTGAGCCGGCTGTTGCAGCACCGGTTGACGCCGGCCATGCGCGCGGCCCGGCCGGAGGTCACCGGGCGGGTCGACTCGGTGCTGGGGCTGTCGGTCGCGGTGGTGGGCGTGCCCGGGCGGGTCGGCGACCTGGTCCGGATCGGTGGCGTCGGTGGCCTGGCCGGCATCCGGAGCGGCCCTGGAGTCGCCGACTCGACCACGGTCGCGGCCGAGGTCGTCGCGCTCGACGGCGCCCGGCTCTCCTGCCTGCCGCTGGGGCCGCTCGGCGGGGTCGGGGCCGGCGACCGGGCGGTCAACACCGGCGCCCCGCTGCAGATCCAGGTCGGCGAATCGCTGCGCGGCCGCGTCCTGGACGGGCTGGGCCGTCCGATGGACAACGGGCCGCCGCTGTCGAACTGCGAGTGGGTCTCGGTCGAGGGCGAACCGCCGTCGGCGATGGAGCGCGGGCTGATCCGCTACCCGCTGCCGCTCGGCGTCCGGGCGATGGACACGCTGATCCCGTGCGGCCGGGGCCAGCGCATCGGGATCTTCGCGGGCTCCGGCGTCGGCAAGTCCAGCCTGATGTCGATGATCACCCGCGGCACGGAAGCGGAGATCACGGTCGTCGCGCTGATCGGCGAACGCGGCCGCGAGGTGCGCGAGTTCCTCGAGCACGACCTGGGCCCGGAGGGCATGGCCCGAGCCGTCGTGGTGGTGGCGACCTCGGACACTCCCCCGCTGGTCCGGCTGCGGGCCGGCTTCGTCGCGACCCGGATCGCCGAGTGGTACCGCGACCGCGGCAAGAACGTCCTGCTGATGATGGACAGCCTCACCCGGACCGCGATGGCCCAGCGCGAGGTCGGCCTCTCGGCCGGCGAGCCGCCGGCCACGCGCGGCTACCCGCCGTCGGTGTTCGCGCTGCTCCCCCGGCTGCTGGAGCGGGCCGGGCCGGGTTCGGCGGGGACGATCACCGGCCTCTACACGGTGCTCGTCGAGGGCGACGACCAGAACGAGCCGATCGCCGACACCGCGCGGTCGATCCTCGACGGGCACGTCGTGCTCGACCGCAAGCTGGCCACGACCGGCCACTTCCCGGCGATCGACGTCCTCGAGTCGGTGTCGCGGGTCTCGGGCGCGATCACGACCCGGGAGCAGAAAGCGATGGCGTCGGAGTTGCGCCGGTTGATGGCCGCGTACCGGGACGTCCGCGAACTGCTGGAGATCGGCGCGTACGTGCCCGGCACCAACCCGGACGCCGACCGGGCCCGCGAGCTCTGGCCGGCGATCAACGCATTCCTCCGGCAGAGCCTGGGCGACCCGTACCCGGCCGGGGCGGCCTGGGACGCGATGGCCCAGTTGCTCCACGGCGGCGGCTGATGGCGAAGAAGAAGTTTCGGCTGGCGACCGTGCTGCGCGCCCGGCAGGCCAAGGAGGACGCGGTCCGCGGCGAGGTGCTGGCGGCCCGGGCGGCGCTGCGCGAGGCCGAGCTCGAGGCCGAACGGGCCGGGGAGACGCTCCGCGGGCGCCAGTTGCCGGCCGAGGCGGTGGCCCGCTCGTACGTCGCCGCGATCTCGGCCCGGCAGGCGCTGGCCGGTGAGCTGTCCGCGGCCCACCGGGTCACCGAGGCCGCCCAGGAGGCGGTCGCGGCCAAGCTGCGCGAGTACACCGAGGCGTCCGCGGCCCGGCGCGCGGTGGAGAAGCTCAAGGAGCGGCACGCGGCCGAGCGCGCGGCCGCCGAGCTCGCCGAGGACCAGCAACTCGTCGATGAACTCGCCACAACCCGAAGGTCTCGCGGCAAACCGCCGATGGAGAGTGAACAGGAGTAGTTCGGGTGCCTGTGGGGGGCAGCAGCGTTGACCGGATTGGCCGAGGTCGGTGCGCGCATGCTGGCGATCCAGAGCCAGATCGCGCAGACGGCCACGCGCTTCGGGGCGGGCGTCGGTCCGTCCGGGTTCGCGGGTGCGCTGCAGGCGGCCCAGGAGGACGATTCCCCGGCAGTCTCGACGTCCTCGACGTCCTGGGCGACCTCGACGTCGTCGGGGACCTCGGCGGGCGCCGGATCGGGCGGGAGCACGGCCGAGCGGGTCGGTAACGCGCTCACGCCGGACGGCCCGACCGGTGCCGACGTCGTCGCCGACGCCCGCAAGTACCTCGGGATCCCGTACGTGTTCGGCGGCACCGATCCCCGCCTCGGACTCGACTGCTCGGGACTCGTCCAGAAGGTCTTCAAGGACGTCGGGATCGACCTGCCGCGGCTGGTCCGAGACCAGCGGCACGCGGGCACCGCGGTGCCGTCGATGAAGCAGGCCAAGCCGGGTGACCTGCTGGTCTTCGACGGGTACGAGCACATCGGCATCTACGTCGGCAACGGCCGGATGCTGCACGCGCCGGAGCCGGGCGAGAACGTGAAGATCGGGCCGGTCTACGAGACCCCGACCTCGATCCGGCGGGTCGTGCCGGCCGAACACCTGCAGAGCTCGGCGCTGTCCGCGGCCGACGGACTGCTGCGCAGCGCCGCGCTGCGCGGCCACGGGGCCGGTGGAGCCGGTTCGGCGATGCCGTCCACCGTGCCGGCGTCCGTGCCGTTCGCGAACCTGTTCGTCGCCGCGGGCACCCGGCACGGCGTCTCGCCGGCGCTGCTGGCCGCGGTGGCGAAGATCGAGTCCAGCTACGACGCCGGCGCGGTGAGCCCGGCGGGTGCCCGGGGACTCATGCAGATCATGCCGAGCACCGCCCGTGAGCTGGGCGTCGACCCGCTCGACCCGACCGAGGCGGTGGACGGAGCCGCCCGGCTACTCCGGCGGCACCTGAACGAGTTCGGGTCGCTGCCACTCGCCCTCGCCGCTTACAACGCGGGCGGGGGCGCGGTCCGCCGCTACGACGGCATCCCGCCGTACGCGGAGACCCAGGCCTACGTCGTCAAGGTGCAGAACGCCCTGCGCGCGCTCGGAAAGGACGCACGATGAGCATCGGCCCCCTTCCTCCGTCAGCCAACACGATGGCGCTGGTCGCCGCGCAGAACAGCGCTCCGGCGCGTCCCGCGGGCGAGATGGGCACCGACAACGGCGGGCGCAGACAGCGTGAGCAGGACGAGGAGTTCGTGTCCGCGCTGCAGGCCGCGTCCGGCAGCAAGGGCACCGAGGACGCGACGGTCTCCGAGCGTGGCGGCACCGATCGGACCCGGGAGAAGAAGGACGCCGGGAAGAAGGACGAGGAAGACTCCAACCGCCGTGCGGTGATCGCCGGGTCCACCTGGCACACGACGATGACCGGCATGCCGGCCCCGGACGCCGCCGGGTCGCTGGCGCTCCCGGCCGCGCTGATGGCGCACGGGCAGCTCGCGGTCGGTACCGGTACCGGCGGTGACATCCAGGCCGACGCGGCGCCGGTGGCCGTCGCCGGGATCGGGGTCGTGAGTGAGGCGGCCGGGGCGCCGGGCGGTGGTCCGGTGCTGAACGCGGCCGGGGTGCCGATCGGGTTGGCCGCGGCGGGTGCGCAGGGCTTCACCGTGGTGCCGGCGTCCGACGCGCGGCACGCGGTCGAGGCGGCGATGACCGCGAACGCGAACGGGGCCGCGGCGGCGGCGGCGTTCGTCGGTGAGGGTGGTGGGGTGGCCGGTGTGCGGCCGCCTGCGCTGGCTGGTGCCGGCACGGCCGGACCGGGTGCGGCCGTGCCGGGCACCGCCGGAGGGCCGAGTGGGCCCGGCGGGCCCGGCGGGCCCGGGGCTCTTGGCGGGGTCGGCGGATCGG
>NZ_VIRS01000062.1 GCF_006912135.1 Cryptosporangium phraense
CGTTCGGCGCCGAGAGCTAGGACGGTGAAGGCGGCCCAGACGACGGGGAGCAGCCACCACCGGGGGCCGACCGGAATCGCGTAGTCCACGCCGAGGTGCAGCGGAACCGCGATCGCGGCCGCCGCGTACCCGATGAACAGGGGCAGCGTGACCACCGCCCGCCAGGAGAACGGCTCCGCCGACGCCGGCCCCCGCCAGAGCCGGTACGCGAGCAGCGCCCCTCCGACCTCGATCGCGAACGCGACCACGAACCCGGCGATCGCGATCGGCAGCCGCTCGGTCGGCGCCAGCGCGGCGACGATCAACCCGAGCACCGCCGCCACCGCCGTAACCCCAGCAGCGGAGGATCCAGCGCCAACCGAGGCCGGAGTCCCCGCGGCGGACCCAATACCAGGCGGACCAGCGGATACATCCCGATCAGGAACGCAAGGAGCAGCAGCCCGGCGCCGGCGGCCCGACGGAACGGCACCGGGGTCGGGGCGTCGGGCCCGAGCCACCGCGCGACTTCGCGATGAGTGCGAGGCGCGTACAGGATCGAGATGTGCTCGACGCCCGGCACGGTCACCACCGACCGGTCCCGCCCGTCTCCCGCCTCCCGCGCCACGGCCCGGAACTGCGGGAACTCCAGCCCGCCGACGAGCAGCAACAGGTGCTTCGGCCGGTCCGCCGGCAGGCCCGTCGCGTCCGGTAGCGAGATTGCGACGGTCGCGGCGATGTCGTCGTGGTCGGCGCCGTACCGGGTCACGGCGCCCGCCCCCATCGAGTGCCCGACCAGCGAGATCCGCGCCGGGTCGACGTCGGGCCGGCTGCGCAGATACGTCACCGCGACGTCGAGATCGTGCTGCAGGACGTCGTCGCCCGAGAGTTTCGCGGTGCTGGCGCCGTGCCCGGCGAAGTCGAGCAGCACCACGACGTACCCCCGGGAGGCGAGCGTGTCGCCGAACGGGGCCATCAGCCGGGCCGACCCGGCGAACCCGTGCGCGACGACGACGCCCGGGTGCCGAGCGCCCGAGGCCGGGCGGACCACGTCGAGCGGGACGCCGTCGACCGACGTGTGGGACCGGCGCAGGCCGACCCCGGCCCCGCCCACCAGCCAGATCCCGGCCGCGGCCAGCACGACAGCAACCACCGCCACCGCCACCGCCGCGACCCCCCGCGGGCGGGAGGGCGCGCCCGACGGCGCGGGCCCGCCGCCCGGCGGGGCAGGCCGGCCCGGGGGCGGCGCGTCTGGCAGGGTGGGCCGGCTCGGGGGCGGCGCGGCCGCGCGCCGGAACCTCAGCAATTGCGGCTCGTCCGGTGCACGGTGTACTCCCGGTCGTCGGTCGTGATACCGGACGGGGCGCCGCCGAAGTACGCCTCGACCTTCTCCCATCCCCGGCGCTGCTCGTAGTGGAGGTGCGGGGCGCCGGAGTTCCCCGTACTCCCGAGCCGCCCGAGCTGCTGACCCCGCTCGACGCGCTGCCCCTCCCGCACGAGCGGCGGCTCGAGCAGGTGCAGGTATTGCGTCTCCCACTTTCCGCCGTGGTCGATCTTCACCCAGTAGCCGCCGCCGGTGCCGCGGGGTCCGTCCGGATTGCTGGGTGTCCGTTCCCCCAGCGTGCCGTTGATGCCGGCGACCGTGACCGTGCCGCCGAAGGACGCGAGCACCGGACGTCCCCAGGAGGCGCCGTCGAGCGGGAAGAAGTCGACGTCGTAGTCGTCGTGGCCCGGGTAGGTGCCGAGCTGCCACGTCTCGCCGCAGGCAACCGGCATCTGGAACGCCGGCCGCGGGCCGGGCTCCCGCAGGACCGGCCGCAGAACGAGAACCGCGACGACGAGGACCGCGGCCAACGTGAGAAAGACGGCGACGCCACGGGCGCGGCGGCGGCGTGCGGTCGTCACGCCGACGAGCATGTCAGAACCCCGCCACCGGAGCGGGCGCGGTCTGGGCTTGTTATTTTGAGCTCAGGCTCGACCCCGGCGGCGGCCCCGGCGGGCGGCTCTGCTCCTTCTCGCCTACGGTCGAGGTTGATCGGCACAACGAGTGGAGCGCCTGTGAGTGGGACGACCGTGAGCGTCGGTTTGCGCTCGGATCGCGGGCCGGTGCTGCTCGCGATGATGCTGTCCACGGCCCTGATCGCGCTCGACTCGACGATTCTCGCGACCGCGGTCCCCTCGATCGTGAAGGACGTCGGTGGCTTCGCCGCGTTCCCGTGGCTCTTCTCGGTGTATCTGCTGGCCCAAGCCGTCACCGTGCCGGTCTACGGCAAGCTCGCCGACCTGTTCGGGCGCAAGCCGATCATGCTCGCCGGCATCGGGCTGTTCCTGCTCGGCTCGATCCTGTGCAGTCTGGCCTGGAGCATGGGCGCGCTGATCGCGTTCCGGGTCATCCAGGGCCTCGGCGCGGGCGCGATCGCCCCGATGACGATGACGATCGCCGGCGACATCTACACGACCGAGGAGCGCGCGAAGGCCCAGGGCTACATCGCCAGCATGTGGGGCGTCGCCTCGGTCGTCGGGCCGACGCTGGGCGGGGTGTTCAGCGAGTACACGTCCTGGCGATGGATCTTCCTGGTCAACGTCCCGCTGTGCCTGATCGCGGCGGCGATGGTGGCGCGCAACTTCCGCGAGCGGGTCGAGCGCTCGGCCCCCACGATCGACTACACCGGGGCCGCGCTGCTCACCGGCGGTCTGACCCTGCTGATCCTCGCGCTGCTCGAGGGCGGCGAGCTCTGGTCGTGGGGGTCGCCGGCGAGCCTGGCCAGCTTCGGGATCGGCATCGGTCTGCTGGCCGGGTTCATCGCCGTCGAGCGCACCGCCCGGGAGCCGGTCCTCCCGCTGTGGGTCTTCCGGCGCCGCCTGCTGGTCAGCAGTGGCATCGGCTCCGCGGCGATCGGCGCCGTCGTGCTCGGCCTCACGTCCTACATTCCGACGTACGTGCAGGAGGTCCTCGGCTCCGGCCCGCTCGTCGCGGGCTTCGCCCTGGCGACGCTGTCGATCGGCTGGCCGATCGCCGCGTCCCAGTCGGGCCGGATCTACCTGCGGGTCGGCTTCCGCGTCTGTGCCTTGATCGGGACGTCGATCGCGCTGGTGGGTTCGCTCCTGCTCCTCCTGCTGGACGAGCACACGCCCGTGCTCCAGGTGGCGGCGACGTGCCTGCTCATCGGCGTCGGCATGGGTCTGACGAACAGCCCGACGCTGATCGCGGCCCAGTCGAGCGTCGGCTGGCACGAGCGGGGGGTCGTCACCGCGAACAACCTGTTCATGCGGTCGATGGGCAGCGCGGTCGGCATCGCGGTGTTCGGCGCGATCGCCAACGGCGTGCTCGGCGACGGCGACCGGACCCCGGAGAAGCTCACCGACGCCGTCCAGCACATAGTCGTCGTGATCGTCGGCCTCTCCGTACTGCTCCTCCTGGCCGCCGCCGCGCTCCCCCGCACGTCCCCAGAGCCCGTGACCACCCAATAACCACGCACTGGAGCTCAGGCGGGCGTTTGCCGCCAAGAGCCCGCTATCCGGCCTGCTTTGACGTTGACAAGCCCGCAATCCGAAGGACCGAGCGCGTTCATCGCGTCGCTCATCGCCCGGGTGAGTGGGCGGATGGTCGCGGCCGACCAGCGGTAGCCGACGATCTCGTCGGAGAGGGCGAGCAGCGGGAGCGCGTTCCGGTCGCGGGCCTGCTCGTAGGCGTCGAACGCGGTCCGCTCGTCGTCGCCGTCGCGGAGCGCGGCGAGCGCGGCGCAGGACAGGAGCTCGGCGTCGCGTAGCGCGTCGGTCAGGCCGTGGGAGCTGATCGGGTCCTTGTAGGACCCGGCGTCACCGACCAGCGCCCAGCCCGGTCCCCAGGCCTGCCGGAGGTGACCCGGGGAGCCGGGGAACGTGCGCACGACGCTCTCCAGGGTGCCGGCCGCGAGGCGCTCGGCCATGCTCGGTGACGCGGCCGACAGCAGGTTCCAGAAGGCGGTCCAGCCGCCGCGGCCGACGCGCTCCGGCGTGGAGCCGGCGAACGCGCAGAGCAGGCCGTCGTTGGTGGGGATGAACCCGGCGGTCGCGCCGGGGCGGTAGGCCCATTCGTAGCCGTCGAACGGGATCCCCGACCAGTAGCCGTAGACGCCCGACCCGCCGAACCGGCCGGAGTGCCGGAGCGCGGCCCCGGCCGCGCGGGCCACCGTCGAGCGGCGGCCGTCGGCCCCGACGACGAGCCGGGCCCGCAGCGACTCGGCCGGTCCGCGGCCGGTCCGGGCCCGGACGCCGACGACCCGACCACCGGGAGCGTGCTCCAGGCCGACCACGTCGACGCCGTACCGGACCTCGACCCCGGCCGCGATCGCCGCGTCGACCAGCAGGCGGTCGAGCACGGTCCGGCGGGGCGCGTAGAGCGCGTCGACGCCCGGAGTCGGACGGACCGGCAGCCCGACGTTCCCGTCGGCGTAGGCGAACCGGACCTGCTCGATCGGCGGGGTGCCGGCCGCCTTCACCGCGTCGAGCACGCACAGCCGGTCGAGCTGCCGGACCCCACCGCGCATCAGCGCGTGGGTGGAGAGCGTGTCGCTGCCGTAGCGCCCGTGGTCGACGACCAGCACCGACAGGCCGGCCCGGGCCAGCCGGAGCGCGGTCGAGGCACCGGCCGCCCGGGCGCCGACCACGACGACGTCGTATCGGTCCACGGTCAGCCCGCGTCCACGTCGACGTGCACCGGAACGCCGTTGGTGAGCACGTCGAGCACCGCCGACCGGGCGCTGGAGCGCTGGACGACGTCGCGGAGCGCGTCGGGGTCGTCGCCGCGCAGGCGGAAGCTGATCGCGATCCGCGAGTACCCGTTCCGCACGCCCTCGTCGAGGCCGAGGATGCCGAGCAGGTCGATGTCGCCCTCCACGGTGGACGACACCTCGGTCAGCGTGACGCCGCGGGCCGCCGCGATGTTCGCGATGCCGCCGGTGAGGCAGGCGGCCAGCGCGTGCAGCAGCATCTCCGGGCCGGTCGGCCCGTGGTCGGCGCCGGTGAGGATGGCCGGGTGGTCGGAGTCGTAGGTGTGGGGCCGGGTGTGGGTGAGCTCCTGGCCGGCGCCGGCGAAGCCGTGGATCGTCGAGCGGTTGTGGGTGCCGGAGATCCAGGTGTTCGTGGCCCGGAAGCGGAACTGGGCGATCTCGCGGTTGGCGTCGACCGCGTCGATCGTGGCGAACAGGGCGGCGGTGTCGACGCCGTTCTCAGTCGTTGTCATGGTTCCACTGTCGGGCCGGGCCGGCGGGAGGGCATCCGTGTGCGCCACGGATACCCGCGTCTCCGTGGTGCACACTGGGGCGGTGGAGCTCACCGCGCGGGAGGCGGAGGTCCTCGCGCTGCTGCGCGACCGGCTGACGAACGCCGAGATCGCCGGGCAGCTGTACGTGTCGGTGCGGACCGTGGAGAGCCACGTGTCGGCGCTGCTGCGCAAGCTCGGGGTCGCCGATCGGCGGGCGTTGGCGCGGCTGGCCCCGGTGGGGGTCGGTTCGGGGGCGGCGCGGCCCTCGCTACCGCAACCGTTGACGCCGTTCGTCGGGCGGGTGCGGGAGCTGTCTTCGCTGACCGCGGCCGTGCGCGCGAACCGGCTGGTGACCTTGACCGGGCCGGGCGGGGTCGGGAAGACGCGGCTGGCGGTGGCGGCGGCGCAGCAGGTGGCCGGGTCGTACCCGGCCGGGGCCACGTTCGTGGATCTGGTGCGGGTCGTCGATCCGTCGATGGTGGTGGCGGCGGTCGCGGACGCGGTCGGGGTTCCCGAGCGGGCCGGGGTCAACCGCGAGCAGGCCCTGCTCGCGGCGCTGGCCACGCACGACGGGGTGCTCGTCGTCGACAACTGCGAGCACGTCGTGGACGGCGTCCGCTCGTGCGTGGAACGGTTGCTGACCGCCTGTCCGTCGGTTCGGGTGCTCGCCACCAGCCGGCTCCGGCTGATGCTTCCGTTCGAGACCGTGTTTCCGGTTCCCGGTCTTTCTTTCGACGGGGACGCTACTGAGCTGTTCACCGCGCGGATGGTGGCGGCCGGCGCGTCGTCGCCGGTGGACGGGGAGCGGGCGACGGTGGCGGCGGTCTGCCGGGCGCTGGACGGGATGGCGCTGGCGATCGAGCTGGCCGCGGCCCGGGTGCCGGCGATCGGGCTCGACGGGCTGGCGGGGGCGCATCTACCGCTCTTGAGCTCTGGGCACCGGAGCTCCGAGCACCGGAGCTCCGGGCAGCGGAGCGATCATCGGCATCGGTCGTTGCGGGCGACGATCGACTGGAGTTACGAACTGCTCGACGAGGAGGAGCGGTTCGCGTTGCGGGCGGCGGCGGTGTTCGCGTCGCGGTTCGACGTGTCGTCGTTGTCGGTGGTGATGGGGCGTTCCCGGGCCGAGACGCTGGGGATCGTCGGAAGGCTGGTGGACTGGAACCTGCTGACGGCCCGGCCGGGCCCGGTGACGACCTATCGGATGCTGGAGACGATCCGGCAGTACGCGACGTCGGTGGCGGAGGCGGGCGAGGAGGGGGCGTGGCTGCGGGGGCGTCATCTGGAGTGGGCGTCGTCGCGGTTGTCTTCTCTTTTCTCCTCGGCCTCCTCCTCGGCTTCGGAGGAGTGGTGTGCGGCGGTGGACTCGGTGCTGGACGACGCCCGGGCCGCGTTGCGGTGGGCGGAGAGTGTTCCACTGGCCGTGCTGATCGCGGACGTGTCGTATCAGCGGGGGCGGCCGGGTGAGGCGCAGGAGCGGTACACGCAGGCGGCCGGGTGGGCGTCGGATCCGGCCGAGCGGCGGCGGTTGCTGCGGTGGGCGGCGGGGGCGGCGGCTTCCCGGAACGTGGGGGCGGATGCCGTCGATCTGCTGTTGCGGGCCGGTCTGGAGTCCTCGGAGGGTGGCGCTGAGGATCTGGCTCTGGCGGTGATGTACCAGTACCGGTGTCCGGGGATCATCGGACGGCCGGTGGACGTGGACGAGGTGGAGGAGCAGCGCGCGCGGGCGCATCGGGTGAGCGCGGGCGAGGCGCAGGCCGAGCTGGTGGGCGCGGGCGAGGCGCGAGCCGAGGCGGCGCGGGCGCAGGGGGCGGGCGCGGGCGAGGCGCACGCCGAGCTGGTGGGCGCGGGCGGGGCGCGCGTCGCGGCGGCGCTGGCCATGGCCGACGGGTGGGCGCCCGGGAGCGCGGCCCGCTCCCGCGAGCACACCGACACCGCGATGCGCCTGGCCCGCGAGGTCGGCGACCCGGTGCTGCAGAGCATGGTCTACGACCAGCTCATCGCACTCGAGATGGCCGAGGCCGACCTGGGAGCGGCCCTCGACGCGGTGCGGGCCCGATCCGCGGCGATGGACGGCCTGCCGATCGACGCCCTCACCGGTTTCGAGTTCTTCGACGGGTTCCACATGGCGTCGCACCTGTTCCTGGCGGTCGGCGACCTCCCGGAGGCGCGCCGCTGCGCCGACGCCGTGACCGCGCTGCCGTTCTACCGCGAGGAGCGGCACATCGGGCTGGCCCGCCGGGTCGAGGTCGACACGCTGGCCGGCAACTTCCACACGGTGGCCGAGTACGGCGACCGGATCGAGCACGACTGGACCCGGGCCGGCCGGCCGGTGGCCAGCAACCTCGGGGTCAGCGCGTACTGCGTGGCGGCCGCGCACGGCATGCGCGGGGATCTGGCCGCCCAGGAGCACTGGACCGAGATCACCCGGGCGCTGCTCGGGGCGTACCCGCGCCATCTCGTCCAGCGGGTCGGCTGGGTGCCCGCGCTCGACGCGCTGGTGGCCCTGCACCACGGCGACCCGGAGGCCGCGCTGGCCCGGCTCGAGGTGGCGCCGGACGCGGTCGAGGGCTGGAGCGATCCGAACATGATCCTGTGGAGGACCTGGTACGCGGCGTCCTGGGCCGAGGCGTCGGTGCTGGCGGGGGTGCCGGACGCTGCGTCGCGGGTGGCGCGGGCGGCGGAGGTGGCTCGTCTCAACCCGATCGCGTCGGCGGTGATCGAGCGCGCCAGGGCGTTGCTGGAGGGGGACGTTTCGGGGTTCGCGGAGCTGGCGCGGCGGTTCGCCGAGGCGTCGTGCCCGTACCAGCGGGACCGGACGGAACTGCTGGCCAGGGGGTAGCTGGCGGCGAAACGTCGGAGGGCGTGCTTAGGGTTGGGGCATGATCGATCGACCGTTGGTCCTGCTGGCCGTGCACGCCCACCCGGACGACGAGGTGACGGGCACCGGCGGCGTGCTCGCCCGGTACGCCGCCGAGGGCGTCACCACCGTCGTCGTCACCTGCACCGACGGTCGCTGCGGCGACGGGCCGAACGGCGTCAAACCCGGCGAACCGGGGCACGACCCCGAGGCCGTCGCCGCCACCCGGTCGGCGGAACTCGACGCGAGCGTCGCCGAGCTGAAGGTCACGCACCTGGAGCGGCTCGGGTACCACGACTCCGGGATGATGGGCTGGCCGACGAACGACGCCCCGGGCTCGTTCTGGAGCACGCCGGTCCCCGAGGCCGCCGAGAAGCTCGCCGCGCTGCTGCGCCAGTACCGGCCCGACGTCGTTCTCACCTACGACGAGATCGGCGGCTACGGGCACCCCGACCACATCCAGGTCAACCGGGTCACGATGGCCGCGCTCGACCGGCTCGACGACCCGCCGGCCAAGGTCTACTGGAACACGATTCCGCTGTCGTGGGTGGAGAGCATCGCCGAGCGCATGCGCGAGATCGGCCAGGAGTGGGAGGAGCCGGAGCCGGACGAGAACGGCGAGCGGCCGGTCATGGGCCTGCCCGACGACCAGATCACGACCTGGATCGACACCGGCGAGTACGCCGACCAGAAGTACGACGCGCTGTCCCACCACGCGAGCCAGGGCGACGGCGCGTTCTTCATCAACCTGGGCAAGGAGCGGTTCGGTGAGCTGATGCGGATGGAGACGTTCCTGCGGGTGCGCGACACGACCGATGCGCCGGTGCCGGAGGACGACCTGTTCGCCGGCTTGCGCTGAGGGGCCTCGACCTGACCGGACGCGAACACCCACAGCCGGCCGAGCCACCGGCCGATCCACCGGCCGAGGCGCCGACCGAGGGGCCGGCCGATCCGCCGGGGCCGGGGCCCGCAGGGCCGAGCGCTGGGCCCCGGAGCATCACGGGGCCACCGGCCAGGGGATCCGGGGCCACAGGATCCGGGGCAACGGGATCCGAGGCCACGGGATCCGAGGCCACGGAATCCGGAGCCACGGAATCCGGAGCCACGGAATCCGGAGCCACGGAATCCGGGGCCACGGAATCCGGGGCCATGGGGCCAGGAGCCACCGTGCCTGGCGCTGCGGGTCTGGCTGCGCCGTCCGGCCCTGCGGGCCAAGGAACCACGGGGCCGGTAGCCACGCCAGCCGGCGATGCGGGTTCGGCAGCCCCCGGGCCATGGGCGGTGCACCCGGCCGCGGGGTCGGAACCCCGCAGAGAGTCCGTCTCGCCGGGGGCCGGCGAGGAAATAGCCGCGGGTGGGAGCGTCTCGCCATCGCGATCCACAGCTGCGCGGCCCGGGCGGCCGGGAGCGGCACCGGCGCAAGGTGCACCGTCAGAGGCCGTGCCATCGGAGGCCGCTCCGTCGGAAGCCAGACCGTCGGAGGCTGCACTCCCGGATGCCGCACCCTCGGCGGCTCCACCGGGGAAGGCCGCGCCGTCGGAGGCCGCACCCTCGGAAGCCGCACTCCCGGACGCCGCACCCCCGGACGCCGCACCCCCGGGGGCCGCACCCCCGGGGGCCGCACCCCCGGGGGCCGCACCGCCGGGAGCCGTTGCGGGGAGGTCTGACTGCGTGGAAGGCGCGCCACCCACGGCCACAGCGCCCGAAGCCGCGTCGGCGAGCGCCGAGCAGTCGGCCGGGGCACACCTTGCGGCAGCGCCATCGAAGCCTGCGGCGGCGCGGGCCGCGCGGCCCAAAGCTGCACCGCCGGAAACCGCACCGCCGGAAGCCGCACCCTCGGGAGCCGCACCGCCAGAAGCCGTTGCGGGGAGGCCTGGCTGCGTGGAAGGCACGCCACCCACGGCCGCAACACCCGAAGCCGCGTCGGCGCGCGCCGAGCAGTCGGCAGAAGCACACCTTGCGGCAGCGCCATCGAAGCCCGCGCGGGCACGGGCTGCGCGGCCCGAAGCTGCGCGGCCCGAAGCTGCGCGGCCCGAAGCTGCGCGGCCCGAAGCTGCGCGGCCCGAAGCTGCGCGGCCCGCAGCCACACCGCCGGGGGCTGCACCGCCGGAAGCCGCACCGCGGGGAGCTGCGCCGCGGGGAGCTGCGTCGGTGGGGAGGGTGTCGCGGACGGCTTCGGCGGTGGGCGCGCGGGCGGGGAGTTGGCGGCTGACGGCTCCGGCGGTCCTCATCACCGCCTGGGGCGGCAACCACTACTCGCCGCTGCTGTTGCTGTACCGGGAGGTCGACGGGTACAGCGCGGTCGAGGTCAACGCCTTCTTCGCCTTCTACGTACTCGGGCTGGTGCCGGGGTTCCTGTTCGCCGGCCCGTTGTCCGACCGGTACGGGCGCCGGAAGCTCGTCGTGGCCGCGCTGGTGCTGGGGATCGTCGGCAGCGTGATCCTGGCCGCGGGCAGCGCGACCGTGGCCTGGATGTGCGTGGGGCGGCTGGTCAGCGGGGTCAGCGTGGCGGTCGCGATGGTGGCCGGCACCAGCTGGATCAAGGAACTGTCGCAGCACGACGCCGACCCGGCGACTCGGGCTCGGCGGGCTTCACTGACTCTGACGGCGGGGTTCGGGCTCGGGGCCGGGGTGTCGGGGGTGCTGGCCCAGTGGGGGCCGGCTCCGACCGTGCTGCCGTACGCGCTGCAGATCGCGTTGTCAGCGGCAGCGCTCCCCTGGCTGCTGCGCAGCCCGGAAACCCGCCCGACGAACACCCACACGACGAAAACCCCGGCGACCGGCACCCCAGCGAGCGGCACCCCAGCGACCGGCACCCGGGGCATCGCTCCGGCGCTCATCCGAGACCTGCGAGTCCCCCGATCCGGGCGGCGGCGGTTCTGGGGCGTTGTGGTACCGCTGGCGCCTTGGGTGTTCGCGGCTCCGTCGCTCGCGTTCGTGGTGGCTCCGGCGCTGGTGGCCGCGCAGGTCAGAGACGTTCGGATCGGGTTCGCGGCGCTGCTCGCGGTCATCACGCTCTGTGTCGGCGCCGGGGTGCAGCCGTTTGTTCCCTGGATCGGGCGGCTGACCGGCGGGCGGGCCGGGGTCGCCGGGCTCGGCGCGATCGTGGTCGGTTCCGTCGTGCTCGCGGTGTGCGCGCGGATGGAATCCCCCGGGCTGGTCGTCGCCGACTCGGTGCTGTTCGGGCTCGGATACGGGGTGTGCATCGTGTGCGGACTGGTCGAAGTCCAGGCCATGGCCGATCCGGCCGCGCTGGCCGGCCTCACCGGGATCTACTACTCGCTGACGTACATCGGCTTCACGTTCCCGGTCGCCCTCGCGGCCCTAGCCGCTCACACGTCCTACGCGGTGCTCCTCGCGGTGGTCGCCGCGGTCTGCGCCGCCTGCGCGCTCACCGTCGCGGCCGGCCTCCGCCGCCCACCGGCCCACGCCTGATCTCCGCCACCCACCGGCCCCGCCTGATCCACCGCCACCCACCGGCCCGCGCCTGATCCTCCGGCGGCTCAGCCCCCGGAGAACCCCGACGGTCAGGCGGCGGCGTCTCTCGGCTCCTGTCGGGCCGGGAGCGGGTCGGGCAGCGCGGTCGACAGGCGGGGCGGGAACGCGGTCGGAGACAACCGCACCACCACCAGCGCGACCCCAGCCAGCACGGCCGCGAGCAGCGGCAACGCGCCGAGCCAGCCCGCCCGCACGAACCGCTCCCCGAGCAGCGACCCACCGCCGATCCCGATCTGGAACGCCACCACGTACACCGCCGACGCCGCATCGGCGGCCCTCGGCGCCACCCGCAGGATCGCCGCCTGGAGGATCACCGGCGTCGCGGTCATGGCCCCGCCCCAGGCCAGCACCGCCACCACGGTCGGCACCGTCCCGAGCACCGGGACCAGCAGCGCCAGCGCCACGACCATCACCGCGATCAGCAGGCTCAGCAGCCCGCCCGGGCGCCGGTCCACCCACCGACCGATGAACCAGTTCCCGATCAGCCCGGCCACCCCGAAGCCGAGCAGCAGCGCGCTCAGGCCCGCGCCTTCGAGACCCGCGTCCCGGCGCACCAGCGGCGCCAGGTACGTGTAGGCCGCGAACAGCCCGATCATCAGCACCGCGGTCGTCAGGCACACCGCCGCGACCCCGCGGTTGCGCAGCACCCCGACCGCCTCCCGCATCGTCCCCGCCAGCCCCCGCGCCCCACCCGCAAAACCCATGTCCGCGTCCCCCACGTCCCCCGCCCCCGCACGACCGGCGCCCACGGCGCCCGCCGACCCCCCACGCTCCGCGTCCAGCTTCGGCAACAACGCGAAGATCGCCGCCACACACACCGCCCCCAGCACCGCGAGCACCGCCAGCACGACCCGCCACCCGAGCCACTGCCCCAGCGCCGTCCCCACCGGCACCCCGAGCACGATCGCCAGCGAGTTCCCGAGAAACACCAGCGCGATCGCCCGCCCACCCTGCGACGGCGGCACCAGCCTGGCCGCGACCGGGGCGATCGTCGCCCAGAAGACGCCGTGCGCCAGCGCGCACAGCAGCCTCGACACGATCAGCACCCCGAACGTCGGCGCCACCGCCGCCGCCAGCTGCGAGACCGCGAACGCGGCCACGGTCAGCGCGATCAGCCCCCGCCGCGGGAACCGCATCGTGAGCGCGGTCAGCGGGATCGACGTCAGCCCGGCCACCGCCGCGTAGCTGGTCACGAGCAGGCCGACGGCGGCCTCGTCGACCGAGAGCCCGTCGGCGATCTCCGGCAGCAACCCGATCGGGATCGTCTCAGCCGTGACGTACACGAACGTGGACGCGCCGAGCGCGGCCAAAGCGGCACGATGATTCACCGGAACAGAATAAGCTCGCCGTCTGAGCAAAAAGAAGGGAGCGGCGTGTGACAACCCGCTCGGCCCAGCTCCTGCGGCTGGTCCACGCCCGGCCGGGCATCACCCGCGCCGAGGCCGCCCGCCTGCTCGGCGTCAGCACGGGCGCGGCCACCGAGCTGGTCGGCCGGCTCACCGCGGCCGAGGTCCTCACCGAGGGTCCGGCCGCGCCGAGCGGCGCGCGCGGCCGTCCCACGACCGTCCTGCTCCCGCACCCGGCCGGTCCGCTGGTCGCGGCCGCGTCCATCACCTCCGAGAACTTCCAGGTCGACGTCGTAGAGCTGGGCGGAACGGTGGTCGGCAGCGTCTCGGCGAACCACGGCGACCGCGACCCGGCCCCGGTGTTGGCCGCGGTCACCGACGCGATCCGCGCCCTGACTCCGGAGAACACCCGCCTCCGGGGCGTCGGGATCGCGATCACCGGGCCGGTCTCCCGCGACCAGCGGGTCGACTCGTCCGGGCTCGGCTGGCACGGCGTCGACCTCCGACCACTGAAAGGCGAGGCCGACGTCTTCGTCGCCGGAAACGACGCGATGCTGGCGGCGGCGGCCGAATCCGGACGCGGAGCCGCGGCCGAAGCGTCGATCGCGCTGCACGTCCGGGTCGCGGCCGGCATCGGCGGCGGGATCATCGCCGGCGGGCGCATCGTGACCGGGGCGCTCGGCGCGGCCGGCGAATTCGGCCACCTCCCGTTCGGTGACCCGCGCCGGCGCTGCTCGTGCGGCGCGTCCGGCTGCTGGGGCAACGAGGTCGACGGCACCGCGCTGGCCCGCCTGCTCGGACGTCCGGCTCCTCCGGACCCGATCGCCTACGCCCGGCGGGTCATCGCGTCCGACGACGCGGACGCCAGAGCCGCCACCCGGACGGTCGCGGCCGAGCTCGGGCGGGGAATCGCGGGGCTGGTCAACGGGCTCGACCCGGACCTGGTGACGGTCGGCGGCCTCGGCGTCGAGCTGCTGGAGGCCGCGCCGGACGCGGTGCAGAATGCCTATCGCGACGGGCTGATGACGTTCCGGCGCGGCAGCGCCCCGCCGGTCGTGGCGGCCGCGCTGGGCGACGACGGCCCGATAGTCGGTGCGGCCGAGGAGGCCTGGGGCCTGGTCCTCGACGAGGTGGTCAGCCGGCTTCGCGGTCCGGCGTGACCTCGAACACCTGGTCGAGGCCGGTCAGCGTCATCGGCCGGCGCACGACGTTCGGCGGCGACACCACGCGCAGCCAGCCGCCGCGCTCCACCGCTTCCTGGTGCAGCCCGACCAGCCGGCCGAGGCTCGTGGAGTCCACGAACGTCAGCGCGGCGGCATCGACGATGACGTTGCGGTAGCCCTCGTCGAGCGCGTCGTGCAGCTCGGCCAGGAGCGCCTCGTCGGCCAGGGCAGTCCAGTCACCGGCAACCGTCGCGGTGACCGTCTGACCGTCGGGGTGCCGATGCACGTCATGGGTCAACGAGTCCTCGGTCATGGCCCATCCATCGCCACCCGAGGGGCAATTCAAACGTTCCCGGACAGGTGCCTCACGGCCAGTGACGCGAACACCATCGCGGTTCCCAGCGGGACGCCCGGCGCCGGGTAGACCGCCCCGACGACGCTCGCCGACGCGTTACCGGACGCGTACAGTCCGTCGATCACCGAGCCGTCCGGACGCAGCACCCGGCCGTGCGCGTCGGTGACCAGGCCGCCCTTGGTACCGAGGTCGGAGAGCACGAACCGGGCCGCGGTGAACGGCGGGGTGTCGAGCGGCACCAGCGTCGGCCCGCCGGTGAAGAACGTGTCGTATTCGTCCCGGTCCCGGCCGAAGTCGGGGTCGACGCCGTCGGCCGCGAACCCGTTGAACCGGTCGACGGTCGCGGCCAGCGCCGGGCCGTCGACGCCCATCGCGGCGGCAAGTTCGCCGATCGTGCCGGCCCGCACCCAGGTGCCCGCGGCCAGGTGCTCGGCCTCGTCGCCCTCGGGCATCGCGATCGCCGGCAGACGCCCGCCCTCCCGACCGTCGAAAACGAACCAGGACGGGACCCGCCGCGACGGATCCGCGGCCATCTCGCGGCCGAACCGGTCGTACGGGAGGCATTCGTTCGCGTAGCGAACGCCGGTGGCATCGACGATCAGCCCGCTGCGGACGCCGAGCGCGAACGAGCCGCGGCCGTCGGGCTGGAGCGGACCGGGGCAGAACCAGCCCTGGTCGAGCAGCGCGGTGTCGGCGCCGAGCGACCGGGCGGCCTGGATCGGCTCGCCGGTGTTGGTGCCGGCCGGGGCCATCGTCCAGGCGGCCTGGCCGGGCACGCCGGAGCGGGTGCGCAGCGACTGCTCGCCCTCGAAGCCACCGGACGCGAGCAGTACCCCGCGACGGGCGTGCAGCTCCACCGAGGCGCCGTCAACCGTAGCGACCACCCCGGTCACGCGGCCGCCGTCGGTGAGCAGCCCGGCCACCCGGTGCCCGGTGCGAACCGTGCCGCCGTCGCGGAACACCAGAGCCAGCAGCCGCCCGATCAGCGCCTGCCCGCCGGTCAGCGTCCGCCGCCCGGCCAGCCCGGCCCGGTCCTGCTCCACCGGCGGACGCACGAGCGCCGCGGCCGCCTCCGGTAACGCGTCGCGGCGGATCTTCACCGGCTGGATCGACCGCCCCATCGGGACGCGGCCAGGGGCGTCGAAGTACTCCGGGAACGGCAGCCACTCGAATTCGAAGCCGGGGTCGGCCTCCAGCTCGGCGACCAGCTCCGGCGCGTGGGCCAGGAACGCCTCGACGCGGTCCTTGTCGGGCGCCTCGAGCAGGTGCCCGAGGTACTCCCGGGCCGACTCGGTGGAATCCGCGTTGCCGGCTCGCTGCTGGACGGCGCTGCCGGGTAGCCAGCACGCGCCGCCGGAATAGGCCGAGGTACCGCCGCAGCGGTCGGTCTTCTCCAGCACCACGACCGAGAGACCGGCTTTCGCGGCCAGCGCCGCTCCGGTCAGCGCTCCCCCGCCGGAGCCCACCACGATGAGGTCGAACGTGTCGTCAGCCACCGGAAAACTGTAACGCGTTCTAGCTGGATAAGTTTCCGTCCAGGAAATGCTCGGCCAGGTCGGGCCGGGCGGTCAGGACGGCGAGCGTGGTCAGCGCACGAAACAGCGCGATCGCCTCGGGCGACAGGCCGTCGCACGCCTCGCGCCGCGCCGAGGCCAGCCCGTCGAAGCGGGCGTTGCGGCGGGCCTGGTCGAACGTCTCGTGGAAGTCCTCGGCCCGGCGGACCACTTCCAGCGTCGTCGCGTAATCCATCACGTCGAGACAGAGCGTCGTCCGGCGGCCCTGATACACGGCCCTTGATACCTAGAGCTACTATGCCTACCACTGCAATGTATAGAGCTTCTAGGGAGGACGGATGCGCCTCACGAAAGACCTCGTCGCCGCGTCGGCGACACCGCTGGTCCTGGGGATACTCGCCGACGGCGACAGCTACGGCTACGCGATCCTGAAGCAGGTCAACGAGCTGTCCGGCGGCGAGATCGAGTGGACCGACGGGCTGCTCTACCCGCTGCTGCACCGCCTCGAGCGCGTCGGTCACGTCGAGTCGGCCTGGGAGACGCCGCCCGGCGGGCGTCGTCGGAAGTACTACCGGATCACCGGTCAGGGCCGGGCCGAGCTGGCCGAGCAGCGGCGCCAGTGGACCACGGTCGTCGAGACGCTGCGCGGGGTCTGGGAGATCGCTCCCCTGCCCCGGCCGGCCTGGGAGGCAGGGCTGTGACCGTGAGCAACGACAGCGAGCTCGAGGAGCAGATCGCCGGGTGGCGGGCCTACGTCGAACGTCGGCCGGAGATCCACGGCGGCGACGCCGACGAGCTCGAGGACCACCTCCGGAGCCGGATCACCGAGCTGACCGACGCCGGCCTGCAGGAGGACGAGGCGTTCCTCATCGCGGTGAAGCGGATGGGCACGCTCGACGACGTCTCCCGGGAGTTCGCGCGGGAGCACTCCGAGCGGCTGTGGAAGCAGCTCGTCCTCCCGGCCGAGCCCGACGCCCCGACCGTGGCCCGCTCCCGGCGCGAGTTGCCGGTCGCGCTGTTCTGCGCGGTGCTCGCCGCGCTGGCGGTGAAGGCACCGGCGCTGTTCGGGGTCGGGCTCGGCGGCTTCTACGCGCGGAACCTGGGCCTGTTCGTGCTCGCGCCGCTGGCCGGCTACTTCGTCTGGCAGCGCCGGGTGTCGCCGCGGGTCGTCGCGGTGCTCACCGGCCTGTTCGTTCTCGGCGCGGTCTTCGCGAACGTCTACCCGCTGGACGACGACTCGCAGAGCGTCGTGCTGACCGCGCTCCACCTGCCGCTCGCGCTGTGGCTGGTCGTGGGCGTCGCGTACGTCGGCGGCGAGTGGCTCTCGGCGCAGCGGCGGATGGACTTCATCCGCTTCACCGGCGAGTGGGCGATCTACTACGTCCTGCTGGCGCTGGGTGGCGGGGTGCTGACCGGGATCACGGTCAACGTGTTCTCGGCGATCGGCGTGAACACGGACGACTTCGTCGGATCCTGGCTGGTGCCGTGCGGTGCGGCCGGGGCGGTCGTGGTCGCGGCCTGGCTGGTCGAGGCCAAGCAGAGCGTCATCGAGAACATGGCGCCGGTGCTGACCCGGGTGTTCACCCCGCTGTTCGCGGTCGCGCTGCTCGCATTCCTGGTCGCGTTCGTGGTGTCGGGGCACGGCATCGACGTCGACCGGGACGTGCTGATCCTGTTCGACGTGCTGCTCGTCCTGGTGCTGGGGCTGCTGCTCTACGCGATCTCGGCCCGCGACCCGCTGGCCCGGGCCGGGCTGTTCGACCGGGTCCAGCTGGGGCTGGTGATCAGCGCGCTGCTGATCGACGCCCTGGTGCTGGTCGCGATCACCGGCCGGATCACCGAATTCGGGTTCACCCCGAACAAGACCGCGGCCCTGGGCGAGAACCTCGTCCTGCTGGCGAACCTGGCCTGGTCGGCCTGGCTGTTCTTCGGGTTCGTGCGTAACCGGGCGCCGTTCGCCCGGCTGGAGCGCTGGCAGACCGGGTACGTGCTGGTCTACGCGGCCTGGGCCTGGGTGGTGGTGCTGGTGTTCCCGCCGATCTTCGGCTTCCGCTGAGTCAGGTGAGTCAGTAGACCGACCGGATCACCCGGGCGGGATTACCGACAGCGACGGCGCCGGCCGGGATGTCACGCGTGACGACCGCGCCGGCACCGATCACCGCGTCGTCGCCGATCGAGACACCGGGGCAGACGATGACCCCGCCGCCCAGCCAGACGGTGTTGCCGATCGTGATCGCCTCGCCGGACTGCCAGCCCTCCCGGCGGACCGCCGGGTCCATCGGGTGGGTGGCGGTGAGCAGCTGGACCCCGGGGCCGATCTGGCAGTCGTCGCCGATCGTGATCGGCGCGTTGTCGAGCGCGGTGAGCCCGAAGTTGGCGAAGACCCGTGAACCGACGTGCACGTTCCAGCCGTAATCGCAGTAGAACGGCGGGCGGATGTAGGTGTCGTCGCCCAGGCTGCCGAGGAGGTCGCGGAGGATGACGCTCGCCCCGGCCAGGTCCTGCGGATCGAACTCGTTGTACTGGCGCATCAATCCCATCGCGCGCAGCAAATCGCCCCGCACGTCACCGTCGGTTCGGAAAAGATCACCGGCGAGCATGCGCTCGCGCTGCGACGGCGCAGAGTCGATCGTCATGATCGAAAACCTAGCGCACACAGTGGACGCTATTGTTTCGCGCGCGTGGCGTCGCTGGTCACAGGCCACAGACACGGGGACGGGTTACGGATGACACTCGATCAACCTCAGGCTGTAACGCGCTCAGGAGACGCACCGGCCCCTCCGCCGGGCCCGGGCGACGGCACCGGCGCGCCGGAGGCGCCCCGCCGCCGGCGCGGGTTGATCGGGCTCGTCATCGTCGTGGTGACGCTCCTCGTGGTAGGTGCGGGTGGGAGTTGGGCGGTGTACGCGCGCACCGACCTGCCCGCGATCCCGTCGCTCAGCGAGACCGCCCGGATCCAATACTCGGACGGGCGGACGTTCGCGACGTTCGCCACCGAGGATCGGACGTCCGTACCGCTCGGGTCGGTGCCGAAGGCCGTGCAGGACGCCGTCGTCGCCGCCCAGGACCCGGACTTCCGCGACGGCGGTAGCACTCTGGGCGCGCTCGCCCGGGCCGCCGGCACCCTGGTCACCGGGCCGGACGACCACCCGTCGATCGCCGAGCAGTACGTGCGCACGGTGCTGTTCTACGGACGAGGGCGCCTCGATCGGGCCCGCTCGGTGATCGCCGCCCAGAAGCTGCGGAATTCCCTGACCACGGACGAGATCCTGAAGGCCTACCTGAACACGATGTACTTCGGGCGCGGGGCCTGGGGGGTCCAGGCCGCGTCCCAGGCCTACTTCCACGTCGACGTGCCGAAGCTGACCGTCGCGCAGGGCGCGGTGCTCGCCGCGCTGCTCGACGACCCGACGCACGGCGACCCGGTCAACGACGAGGCGACCGCGAAGCGCCGCTGGAACTCGGTGCTCGACGCGATGGTGAAGAAGGATTTCCTCAGCTCGGCCGACCGGAAAGCGCTGGTGTACCCGGTCGTGAACGTCAGGCCCGCGCCGACCGGAAGCTGGCGGGCCGGCGCGACCGGCGTGCTCGGCAACCGGATCGAGCGCGAGCTCGAGTCGACGGTCGGCCTCACCGCGCAGCAGATCAACACCGGCGGGTACATCGTGCGAACCACGATCGACCCGACGTTCCAGAGCGCGCTCGAGAGCTCGGTCCGGGCGGCCCTGAAGGGCCACCGCGAGCTGGAGGGTTCGGCCGTGGTGATCGATCCGTCCACCGGCGCGGTCCGCGCCTACTACGGCGGCGACCGCGGCTACGGCAACCTCGACCTCGCGTCGTCCCAGGCCCCGCGTCCGGCCGGCCCGTCGTTCGAACCGCTCGTCGTGGCCGCCGCGGTCAGCGCTGGCTACCGCGCCGATTCGCTCGCGGCCGCGGTGCGGCAGTCGTCCGCGTCCGTGTTTTCGAAACTGACGACGACGGTCGGGCCGTCGCGCGTCGCGACGGTCGCTCGGGCCGCCGGAATCCGCCAGCTGGACGGCCGGCCGGTCGATCAGGCGAAGGTCGACCCGGCGATCGGGCTCGGGCGGTACTCGGTGTCGACGATCGACCAGGCGTCGGCGTACGCGACGGTCGCGAACTACGGCGGGTACCACGAGCCGTACTTCGTCGCCTCGGTGCTGGATCCGGCCGGGAGGGTGGTCTGGGACCACGAGTCGCACAGTCCGGCGCCCGGGACCGCCTGGCCGAAGGACGTCGGCCGGGACGTGTCGTCGGTCCTGCAGCAGGAGTACCAGGCCGACCCGGCGGTCCGGATCGACCGCCCGGCCGCGGTCAAGACCGGCGGCCAGCACTACGGCGGGACGTCGGACTCGTGGCTCGGCGGGTACACGCCGCAGCTCGCGGCCGCGATCTGGGTCGGGACGACGGATACGAAGCCGGTGCCGCCGGCCGAGCGCTCGGCCGGCCGGATCGACGTGCGCGGGGCGGGGGTGCCGGGAGTGATTTGGCGGGCGTTCATGCCGAAAGCGCTGCGAGGCGCGCCGGTGGAGAGGTTCTTGCCGGCGGCCGGCGTTGGCACGAAGGGTGCCCCGAGGTAGCGGTTGGTGGTCGGTCGTCGGGTCGGCCCGGGGAGGGCCGGCTCGACGACGACGGCGGGGGCCGGGGCCCGCTCAGGCCGGAGCCCGCTCAGGCCGGAGCCCGCTCAGGCCGGAGCCCGCTCGGGCCGGGGCCGGCTCGGGCCGGGGCCGGGGCCAGCCGGGGCCGGGGCCGGGGCCAGCTCGGGAAGGGCCGGGGCCAGCTCGGGCCGGGGCCGGCTCAGCGAGCGCGGGGGTGAAGCCGGCTCGGTGACGGCGGGCGGCGGCGGGCGCAGGGCCGCCGGGCGCAAGGGGCACCTTTCCGGCCCAGCTCACCTCCAGCAACCCACCCCGCGGCCTACTGGCTTCCCCCGCGCCACCTCCGACGTAGGCACCCCGGGCCCGGCACCACCGCATCCGACTCCCCCGGCCGGACCTTCCCTGGCCACCCGACTTCCCCCGCCGCCCAACTTCCCCAGCTGCACCGCCACCCGGCTGGGCCGCCACCCCAGCCATCCCAGCTGCCCCAGCCATCCCGGCCGGCCGGCCCGGCGACCCCGGCTGGGCCGCCACCCCGGCTGGGCCGCCACCCCG
>NZ_VIRS01000063.1 GCF_006912135.1 Cryptosporangium phraense
GCGCCGCGCGGAGTGCATCGGCCCGGGCCGGGCGGGGTCCCTCGGCGCGGGCGGACGCGGCGGAGAACCGGGAGCGGCTGATCGACGCGGCGAAACGCCTGCTCCGACCGGGCGCGAAGACGTCGGCCCGCGAACTCGCCCGCGAGGCCGGACTCTCGCCCGCAACGCTCTACCGACACTTCCCCACCCGCGACGACCTCGTCACCGCGGCCTACACCGACCAGGCCCGGGCCTGCGAGAACGCCGTCCGGCGCGCGGTCACCGACCCGGACCCGGCCCGCGGCCTGCGCACCTACGTGCGCCACACGATCACGGTCCAGGCCGAGCACCCCGGCTTCGTCGCCGCCTACCGGGCCGCCGCGCCCGCCCCGGACCCGCTCTTCCGCCGCGACCTCGCCTCCCTGGTCGGCCGGGCCCGCCGCGCCGGCGTCGTCCGTCCCGACCTGGTCCCCTCCGACGTCCTGCTCGCCCTGGCCGCCGGCACCGGCGTCCGAGCCACGACCCGCGCCGAGCGACTGACCCGAGCCACCCGCCTCACCGACCTCGTCCTCACCGGCCTGGGCCTCCTCCCGACGGCGTAGCCGCCGGCGTCGGCGCGCCGACCGAGGACAGACGCAGCGAAATAGGGATCAAAACCGCCACCACGCTCGCGGCCGCCGCCATAGCCAGCAACCGATACCCCCCGACCCCCACGACCACCCCGGAAACGCCGCACCTGGGCCGACGTCGGCGCCGACGGCATCTGCCTGGACGCCGAGGGCGCGATCTGGTGCGCCGGCACACGGGAGGGCGGGGCCATCGTCAACCGCGTGGCCGACGGCGGGCAGATCCTCGATCAGCTCGAGCTCGACACCGCCTGCTTCGCCTGCATGCTCGGCGGCGAGCACGGCACGACGCTCCACCTGCTGGTCGCCGACTGGCGAGGCCCGGAACGGATGGGCGAGCTGTTCACCTCACGCACCGGCCGGCTTCTCACGACCGAGGTCACGGTTCCCCGAGCGGGTCGCCCCTGAGCGCGACCGGACGGTGGGCGTCGCTGACGTCGCGCCAGTCGTCGTTCGGGTCGCCGAGGTGCGACTCGGCCTCGCGGACCGCCTCGTCGGCGGCGTCGAACACCGCCACCCAGCGCTTGCCCTCGGCGCCGCCCTGCACGACCTCGACCTCGAAGCGGGTGCCGTCGGAACGGACGTAGACGTCCCGCCGCCCCAACCGGCCCCACTTCTGGTTCCACCAGTGCCGCACAACCGCCATACCGCCGAGCATACGAACAGGCGTTCGATAAAGAAATCGACCCTGGGGCCTAGAGGCTAATCTCGTCGAGTTCCTTCAGCACCTCCGGCGAGAGCGACAGCGCCGCCCCGGCCACGTTCTCCCGCAGGTGCGCCACCGACGACGTCCCCGGGATCAGCAGGATGTTCGGCGACCGGTGCAGCAGCCAGGCCAGCGCCACCGCCATCGGGGTCGCGTCCAGCCGCGCGGCCACGTCCCCGAGCGTCTGCGACTGCAGCGGGTTGAAGCCGCCGAGCGGGAAGTACGGCACGTAGGCGATGCCCTGCGCGGCCAGCGAGTCGATCAGCGCGTCGTCCTCGCGGTTCGCGATGTTGTAGAAGTTCTGCACGCAGACGACCGGCGCGATCTCCTGGGCCTCGGCGATCTGCTCGGCGCTCACCGTGCTCAGCCCCAGGTGCCGGATCTTGCCCGCGCGCTGGAGGTCGGCCAGCACGCCGAACGGCTCGGCGATCGAGCCCGGCTCCGGCCGGTCGAAGCCGCCCCAGCGCAGGTTCACGACGTCGATCGCGTCCAGGCCGAGGTTGGTCAGGTTCTCGTCGACGGCCTGACGCAGTTCCTCCGGCGACCGCGCGTGCGGCCAGGCCCCCTGGGCGTCCCGGGTGGCGCCGACCTTGGTGACGATGCGCAGGTCGGACGGGTACGGGTGGAGCGCCTCGCGGATGATCTGGTTGGTGACGTGCGGGCCGTAGAAGTCGCTGGTGTCGATGTGCGTGATGCCCATCGCGACGACCTCGCGGAGCACCGCGATCGCGCCGTCGCGGTCCTTGGGCGGCCCGAACACGCCCGGGCCGGCCAGCTGCATGGCGCCGTAGCCCATCCGGGTGACGGTGAGGTCGTCGGCGAGCGTGTACGTCCCGCCGGGAAGAGTGGTCTGCATGACTTGAATCTGCCCCGAGGACGGCGAATCAGTCAGAGGTCCGTTCTTCCTGGGGTTGCGGGGACCAGGCACGCAGGGACGAATCCAACATCCCGAGGATCCAGGTCCAGGAAGCGTCCGGGCTCGGAGAACTGTGCGCGTACGCCCCGGCCGCCTCCAGGTTCACGTACCCGTTGAACACGCTGCCCAGCAGGCGCACCGCGTGCGTCTGATCGGGCTCCTCCAGCTCGTACCCGCGCAGGATCGCCCTGGTCATCCGCGTGATCCGCGGCCCCGCGGACTCAGCCGCGGCAGCCGGGGCAAGGTCGCGCTGCGCTGCGCTCCACCGGCCCGGATGCTCGCGCGCGTACGAGCGGTAGACGTCCCCGACCGCGACCAGCGCGTCCCGGCCGGCCCGCCCGGCCAGGGCCACCTCGATCCGGTCGGCCAGCTCCTCCAGCGCGAGCAGCGTGATCCGCGCCTTGAGATCGGCCGAGTTCTTGACGTGCGAGTACAGGTTGGCGACCGGGACCTCGAACCGCCGGGCCAGCTCGGAGACCGTCACCCGGTCGAAGCCGACCTCGTCGGCCAGGTCGGCCCCGGCTCGGGTGAGGATCTCGGGATTCACCCGGACGACTCTATGAGGTCCAGCGCCGCCGTCACGACCGAGTCGGTGTCGAGCCCGTGGTACCGGTAGACGCTGTCCAGGTCGCCAGACTGCCCGAACCCGGTCACGCCCAGGTACGTCGACGGCACCCGGTTGACGCCGGCCAGGAACGCCAGCGTGTGCGGGTGCCCGTCCAGCACCGTGACCATCGGCGCGGCCCGCTCGGCCGACAGCACCGCATCGAGAATCCAGGCCGAACCAGCACCGCGCCTCCGCCGGGCCTGCACGGCCCGGAACAGCAGGTCGGGGCTGGTCACGCACACGACGTCGGCCGGGAACCCGAGCGTGTCGAGCCGCGTGGCGGCGGCCAGCACCTCGGGCATCAGCGCGCCCATCCCGACCAGCGTCACGGCCGGCGACGAAGCCCGGCGCAGCAGGTACGCCCCCGCCACCACGTGCCGTCGCCGCCGTTCGCGGGCCGCCGGGTCGGCCGGCACCGCGGCCAGCGCCTGGTCCACCGGCCGGGTCGACAGCCGCAGGTACGCCGACGTCCCGTCCGGCCGGCCGACCTGCCCCATCGCCGCGAGCAGCGTCCACTCGGTGTCGATCGCGAACGCGGGCTCGTAGCTCACGCAGCCCGGTTGCTCGAGCCCGATCGACGGCGTGGTGATCGACTGGTGCGCCCCGCCCTCGGGCGCGAGCGTCACCCCGGACGGCGTGCCGACCAGGATCGACTGCCCGCCCGCGTAGATGCCGAACGACCACGGCTCGAGCGCCCGCTCGACGAACGGGTCGTACAGCACCCCGATCGGGATCAGCGGCCGCCCCCACCGGCTCCAGGTCGCGCCCAGCTCGCCGAGCGCCCCGACCAGGTTGGTCTCGGCGATCCCGAGCTCGATGTGCTGACCGCCGGGCTTCTCCCGCCAGTGCAGGATCGTCTCGGCGTCGTCGGCGAACCAGTCGTCGCGCTCGGCGTGCGACCACACCCCGACCTTGTTGACCCAGCCGCCGAGGTTCGTGCTGGAGCTGACGTCCGGGCTCACGGTCACGATCCGGCCGCCCACGTCCGGCGCCTCCCGGTTCACGTCCAGCAGCGTCCGTCCCAGCGCCGCCTGCGTCGTCCGCACGCCGGACGGCGTCCGCCCGAGGTCGGTGGGGACCGACGGCGGGACGGTCGCGGTCAGCGGCTCCCGTCGCAGTCGCTCCGCGACCTCGGCGCAGAGCGCCGCCTCGGCCGTCCCGTTCCCGAACCTCTCCCAGGGCCTCTGGACGTCGACCCCGCTCTGGACGCCGAGAGCAGCGAATTGTTCGGGCGTCAGCAGAGCCGAGTGATTCTGGGGATGGCCCTCGATGGCCAGCCCGTAGCCCTTGATCGTGTACGCGAACATCACGGTCGGCCGGGTGTCGTCGATCGCCGCGAACGCGTCGGACAGCGCCCGGTGGTCGTGGCCGCCGAGGTTGCGGACGGCTCGCAGCACGGTCTCGTCGTCGTAGGCGTCGAGCAGCCGGCCGATGTCGGTGTCGTCGCCGGCCAGCCGGTCCCGCAGCTCCGCGGCCGAGCAGCGCAGCAGCCGCTGGTACTCGGCGTTGGGCATCTCGTCGATCCGGGCGCGCAGCACGTCGCCGCCGGGCTGGGCGAACAGTTCCTCCAGCAGCGCGCCGTACTTGACCGTGAGCACCTGCCAACCGGCCGCGGCGAACATGGTCTGCAGCCGGTCGGCGCCGAGGATCGGGACGACCCGGTCGAGCGACTGACGGTTGAGGTCGACGATCCAGACCAGCTCGCCGAACCCGGCGACCATCGGATCGAGGACGGCCTCCCAGATCGCGCCCTCGTCGAGCTCGGCGTCGCCGACCAGCGCGTACTGCCGTCCCGGGCTGGCCTCCGGCCCGGCGACGTAACGACGGGCCAGCGCGCCCCAGATCGGGGCGGTGGCGCCGATGCCGACCGAGCCGGTCGAGTAGTCGACGGGGTCGGGGTCCTTGGCCCGGCTCGGGTACGACTGCAGGCCGCCGAACTGGCGCAGCGTGGTCAGGTACTCCTCGTCGAGCAAGCCGAGCAGGTAGTTGATCGCGTGCAGCACCGGGGACGCGTGCGGCTTGACCGAGACCCGGTCGGAGGCCCGGAGGTGGTCGAACCACAGCGCGGTCATGATCGAGACCATCGACGCGCTCGACGCCTGATGCCCGCCCACCTTGAGGCCGGACGGGTTGGGACGCTCACGGTTGGCCCAGTCGATGATCGCGGTCGAGAGCCAGAGCACGCGCTGCTCGATCGAGCGCAACACCTCGTCAGACATGCGGTTCAGTAAGGCGCCCGGCGACGCAATGCACAAGATCGACGCACCGGGTTGAGCATTATGCTCAAGTCTCGGCGTTGGAGTCGGCGCCGGAGTGAGCAGATTGCGAGGCTGTTTCGTGGACGCCACCGATGCCCGCCTGCTGATCGCGCTGTCCGACGATCCCCGCGCGACGACGCTCGCGCTGGCCGACCGTCTCGGGTTGTCGCGCAACACCGTCCAGTCGCGACTCGCCCGCCTCGACGGCCGGCTGGCCGGGTTCGAGCGGCGGATCACCCCCGACGCGCTCGGCTACCCGCTGGCCGCGCACCTCACCGCGACCGTCACCCAGCAGCGGCTCGACGAGGTGGCGTCCTCGCTGGCCGCGATCCCGGAGGTGCTCGAGGTGCTCGGGATCAGCGGCGCCGAGGACCTGTTCATCCGGGTGGCCGCCCGGGACGCCGACGACCTGTACCGGATCGCCGGGCAGATCCTGGCCACGCCGGGCGTCGAGCGGACCGAGACCGCCCTGGTCATGCGCACCCTGGTCGACTACCGAGTGCGGCCACTCCTCGACCGCGCGGCAGACCCGGCGCGATAGGACCATCCCGGCGTCCGCGGCGAGATCCGGAGCCGGATCGAGGACCTCCTCCGTCAGGTGGGGTCGGGAGCCGGGTCGGTGCGTAAGCGGCTGTAGAGGAGGCCGTCGTGCCACGCTCCCCCGCGGAAGTCGCACGACCGGATCACCCCTTCGAGCTGAAAACCGGCCCTCACCAGCGCCTTCTGCTCGGCGACGTTCTCCGGATGGGTACCGGCCTGAATCCGCTGCACCGGGGTGTGCGCGAACAGGTAGTCGCAGAGCAGCGCCTGCGCGCGCCACCCGAACCCCTGACCCCGCCGCTCGGGAAACACGACGATCCCGATCTCCCAGTGACCGTTCCCGGCGAACGGCGCCGGATGCCACTGCACGAGCGCGACGGCCTCCTCGTCGGCCACCGTCTCCACCACCAGCCAGCTCACCTTCTCGCCGAGGAACCCGTTCTCGGCGAACCGGCGCGCGGGCTCGCCCGGGTCGCTGAAACCCTTCCAGTCCAGCCCGCAGAAGTCGGCATCGGTGCGGAGCAGCCGGAACCACCCCAGGTCGTCCTCGCCCACCGGCCGTAAGCGGATCGCCGGCTCCATCAGTCCCTCCCCAGCGCCAGCGCGAGCGCGTCGACCAGCCGAGCCACCATCGCTCCGTCCGGATCGTGGTGCGGGTTCACCTCGGTCACCGCGACCGCGGCCAACTGCGGCGCCGCGCACAGCGAGCGCAGGCACTCGAACGCCGCGTCGGCGGTCAGACCCCCGTTGAAGTGCGGGAAGTTCGCCAGCGGGAAATCGCCGCTGTCGATCACGTCCAGATCGAAGTGGACGATCACCGGACCGTCGTCGGGAAGGGCCTTCCGGACGGAGGCCGGGTCGGTCAGCCGGGTGACCGGCAGCAGGTGCAGTCCGCTGGCCTCGGCCCAGGCCAGCTGGGCCGTGCTGGCCTCGACCGGGTGGAACCCGACCGCGAGCACGCGGTCGGGCGCGAGCATCGGGAACCGCGGACCGAGCCGGGCCAGGCTGTTGTCGGCGTTGCCGAGCAGGTGCGCGAGCACCATCGAGTCGAGCACCCCGCTGCCGCTGTCGGCCGGGGTGCTGAGGTCGAGGTCCCCGTCGAAGTAGGCCAGCGCCGGGTCGAGCCCGGCCCGCAGGGCGCCCGCGACGACGCCGGCGGTGATCGTGCAGTCACCCCCGAGGACGAGCGGCACGTGACCGTCCGCGACCGCCTGCGCGACGCCGTCGGCGACGGCCGCGGCCTGGGCGGTCACCCGGTCGAGGTCCCGCGACGCCAGGCCGACGCCCAGCGGGCGGTACGGGGTCGCCGGGGTGTCTCCGCTGTCCTCCACCGAGACGCCCTGCCGTCTCAACGCGTCGGCGAGACCGGCCGCTCGCAGCGCGGCCGGGGCGTCCTCCTGACCCGCGTTGTGCGAACCGGCCGTCGTGGGAGCTCCGAGCAGCGTGATGCGCATCGCTCCATTTTGTGTGCGACGGCGCCCTCGGAGGTAAAGAACGGCCCATGCGGATACTTGTTCTCGGGGCGAGCGGGAACGTCGGCTCGGAGGTCGTCGCGGCCGGGCTGGAGGCCGGGCTGCAGGTCCGCGCGGTGGCCCGGCACCTACCGGCCGACGCCGGCGGCGCCGAGTGGGTGATCGGCGACCTGAACGACGCCGCCTCGCTGTACGACGCGCTCAGCGACGTCGACCTGGTGTTCACGCTGGCCGGCTACGGCGGGCTGGCCGACACCCTGCGGCGCGCGAAGGAGACCGGCGTACGGCGGGTCGTGCTGCTGTCGTCGAGCTCGGCGCCGACCGGACGCACCGGGAACGCGGTCGCGAAGTACCACATCGAGTCCGAGGGCCTGGTCCGCGAGTCCGGTCTCCCGTGGACGTTCCTGCAGCCCAACACGTTCATGACGAACACGCTGGAGTGGGCGCCGCAGCTGGCCGAGGGCGACACGGTCACCGACGCGTTCGGCGCCGTCGCGATCTCGACCGTCGACCCGCGGGACGTCGGCGCGGTCGCGATCCGGACCGCGACCGACGAGGCGCACGCCGGGCGGGCCCATCGGCTCAGCGGGCCGGAGGCGCTGCGGCCGGCCGACCGGCTGGCGATTCTCGGCGCCGTGCTCGGGCGCGACCTGCGGTTCGTTCCGAAGTCGGACGAGCAGGCCCACGCGGACATGATCGCGGCCATGCCGCCGGAGTACGTCGAGGCGTTCTTCGAGTTCTTCGCCGACGGACTGATCGACGAGACGACCGTGCAGCCGGCGGTCGAGGAGATCCTCGGACGACCGGCGGCGCCGTTCCGCGACTGGGCGGAACGGCACCGCCAGGCTTTCAGCTGAGTCCGGAAAAGAACTTACGGACGTCTCCGACCAGCAGATCCGGGGCCTCGATCGCGGCGAAGTGGCCGCCGCGGTCGAACCCCGACCAGTGCACGATCGTGTTCAGCTCGTCGGCGTACCGCCGGATCGCCGGGTCGCCGGCGAAGTTCGCGACACCGGTGGGCACCGTGGAGCGTGTCGGCCAGTTCCCGGAGTGCATCGACTCGTAGTACATCTGCGCGGACGAGCTGCCGGTGTTGGTGAGCCAGTACAGCGTCGCGTGGTCGAGCACGTGGGTCGCCGGGATCGATCCCACCGGGACCGCCCAGTCGTGGAACTTCTCGCCGATCCAGGCGAGCTGACCGACCGGCGAGTCGGCCAGCGCGAAGCCCAGCGTGTGCGGGCGGGTGGCCTGGATCTGGAAGTAGCCGTAGCCATCGGTCGTGAAGCGCTGCACGCTCTCCAGCCGGACCTTCTCCGCGTCGGTGAACTCCCCCGACGGCTCACCCAGCGGGATGAACCCGAACGAGGCCGCGTTCACGTGGACGCCGATGACGTGCGACGGGTCGACGCGCCCCAGATCCGGGCCGACGATCGCCCCGAAGTCGCCGCCCTGTACCCCGTAGCGCGAGTAGCCGAGCCCGGCCATCAGGGCCGCGTAGGCGGTGGCGGTCCGGCGCGAGTCCCAGCCCGCACCGGCCGGCCCGGACAGGCCGAAGTTCGGGTGGGACGGGACGACCAGCGAGAAGTCGGCCGAGAGCGGCTCGATCACGTCGAGGAACTCCAGGATCGAACCCGGCCAGCCGTGCAGCAGGAGCAGCGGGGTCTTGCCCGAGTCGATGTGCAGGAAATGGATCCGCTGCCCGTCGATCTCGGTCGTGAACTGCGGGTACTGGTTGACGCGCGCCTCGGTCGCCCGCCAGTCGTACGACGTCGTCCACTGCTCGACGAGCTCGGTCAGCCACGACGTCGGCACCCCGCGCTCCCAGCCGACGCCCGGCACCTGATTCGGCCAGCGGACGTTCGCCAGGCGCTGCTGCAGGTCGCCGATCGGGAGGTGGAGTTCGTACTCGGTGATGTCCATGCGTCCACGTTCGCAGCCAAGGAGGTCAGCTTCGGTCCTCGATGTGGCGCAGAATCGAACCCATGCTGGAAACGTCCGCGCGCCTGCTCCGTCTGCTCTCGCTGCTGCAACAGCACCGGGACTGGAGCGGCCCGCAGCTCGCCGAGCGGCTCGAGGTCACGGTGCGGACGGTCCGCCGGGACGTCGACCGGCTGCGCGAGCTGGGGTATCCGGTGGACGCGACGATCGGCACGCTCGGCGGCTACCGGCTCGGTGCCGGCGCCCACATGCCCCCGCTGCTGCTCGACGACGAGGAGGCGGTCGCGGTCGCGGTGGGCCTGCGGGTGGCGGCGAACGGCACGGTCACCGGCATCGAGGAGACGTCGGTGCGGGCGCTGGCCAAGCTCGAGCAGATCCTGCCGTCACGCCTGCGTCACCGCGTCTCCGCGCTCGGCGCGGCGACCGTGGCCGAGAACCGCCCGGCCGCGGTCGTCGACGCCGACCTGCTGACGACGCTCGCCGCCGCCTGCCGTGACTTCCAGCGGCTGCGCATCGACTACCGCAGCCACGACGGAGCCGACTCCACCCGGCTGATCGAGCCGCATCGGCTCGTGCACACCGGCCGGCGCTGGTACCTGGTCGCGTTCGACGTCGACCGCGACGACTGGCGGACGTTCCGCGTCGACCGGCTCCGCCCGTGGACCCCGCCCGGTCCGCGGTTCACGCCCCGGACCCCGCCCGACCTGGACCCGGGCGCGTTCGCGTCCTGGTCGATCGGCGTCGATCGGTACCGCTACCAGGGCCGGTTCACGATCCAGGCGCCGGCCGCCGAGGTCGCGGCCAAGGTGCCGGCCGACTCGGGGCTGATCGAGGCGATCGACGAACGGTCGTGCACCCTGCGCGCCGGCTCGAACTCGCTCGACGGGCTGGCGTTGCACGTCGCCGTGCTCGGTTTCGAGTTCACCGTGCACGAGCCGCCCGAGCTGGTGGAGCAGTTCCGGATCCTGCAGGGACGGCTCGCCCGGGCGGTTAGGGTGTAGCCATGCATCGGAAGCTGCTGCTCGTCACCCCGCCGCCCCGCTCCTGAGCGGGGTCGTCCGGTAGCAGCACCCCGCTCTTCGCGACCTTTCTCGGTTCGAGTCGCTGGAGCTTCCGTTGTCATCTCGTTCTTTCGTCATGCTCGTCGTCGCCGGGGTCTGCTGGGGTACCGGCGGGGTCACCGGGCGCGCGCTCTCCGAGGTCGGCGGCCTGTCCGCGCCCGCGGTGGCCGCCTACCGCCTGCTGATCGGCGGCGCCCTCCTCGTCGTCGTCCTCGCCGTGCGCCGACGGCGTCCCCGCGGCGGCGCCGCCTGGCGGCGGGTCCTCGCCGTCGCCGGCCTCGCGGCCGTGTTCCAGGCGTCCTACTTCTCCGCCGTCGCGGTCAGTTCGGTCACGATCTCGACGTTGATCGCGATCGGATCCGCGCCGTTGCTGGTGCTGGCCGTCGACGCGGTCACCACCCGCCGGCTCCCCGAGCGGGCCACGATCCGGCCGGTACTGCTCGGGCTCACCGGGCTCGCGCTGCTGGTCGGCGCCCCGACCGGCCAGTCGCTGGGGCGCACGCTGGCCGGCGTCGGGCTGAGCCTCGTCGCCGGGGCCGGGTTCGCGCTGCTGACGCTGCTCGGCCGACGCCCGGTCGACGGCCTCGACGAGGCCACGACCACCGGCTACGGCTTCCTGCTCGGCGGCACCGGGCTGCTGCTGGCGCTGGGAACGTCCGCCGACCTCGGCGTCCGCCTGAGCCTGACGTCGCTGGGGCTGCTGGCGCTGCTCGGAACCGTCCCGACGGCGCTGGCCTACACGCTGTACTTCCGCGGGCTGCGGAGCAGCACGGCGGTGACGGCCACCGTCGTCGCGCTCCTCGAACCGCTGACCGCCACCGTGCTGGCGGTCGCGCTGCTGGGCGAGCGGCTGAGCGTCCCGGCCGCGGTCGGAGCGGTGGTGCTGCTGATCTCGGTGGTGGACTCCGGACGACGACGGGAGCCGCTCACTACAGTCGCCACGTGATCGATAGCCCGGCCGCGCTCGCGGCGTTCGTCCGGCGGAGTCGCCTGCTGGCAGTGGCGTTCTCGGTGGTCGGGGTGGCCTGCGCGCTCGCCGGGGTGCTCGGGCCGACCTCGCTCGCGGCCCTGCTGCTGGTTCCGCTGGTGCTGGCGATCGTGCACCAGGTGATGTTCCGGCGGCTCGGCTGGCGGGCGCTGCGGGCGCCGACGTCGTTCCTGCCGGGCTTCGCGGCCGCGCCGCCGCAGACGCCGTACGGGGCCGGGCTGGTCGTCGGCAGTGCGCTCGTCGCGATCCGGCTCGCGTCGATGGAGGCCGACCTGACCGCGGTGGGCAGCCTGGTGCTCTTCGGCGTGGTCACCGTGCTGGTGGCGTACCGGCTGTTCGCGCGGCCGTACCTGGCGCTCCGGCCGGACGGTCTGGTGATCGGGAAGAGGACGCTCCCGTGGGCCGCGGTGTGGCCGGAGGGTCCGCCGGCGCCGGACCGGTTCGCCCGGACCCTGCGGGTGCTGGTCGTCCCGGGCACGCCCGGCGCGGAGACGACCGGCGTCTCGGCGCAGACCTGGGCCCGGATGCGTGAACGGGGGCTCAGCGAGGAGGTCGACGACCTGCTGGCCAGCGACCCCTCCCTGGTCCGGGAGGGGCCGCCGTCGGTGCCGATCGACCTGCGCTGGGTGGCGGTCGACCGCCCGTTCCTGGCCGAGGCGATCCACCGCTACCGGAACGACCCGGCTCAGCTCGCCGGGTAGATCGTCACGCCCCGGACCACCCGGTTGACCTCCCCGGACGGGAACGGGTTGTCCGGGGTGTGGCCGAGCGCCAGCGAGAACCGCAGCGCGAGCATCTGCGCGACCAGCACGAACGGCAACGACAGGACGACGTCCGACGCCCCGTCGAGTCCGTCGACGTACCAGACGCCCTCGGATCCGAGCCGCTCGCTCGGCCGCCCGGCCACGACCCGCACGTTCTCGACGCCCAGCGAGGCGCGCAGCTCGAGCGCGATGTCCTCGTCGTACCGCCGGGTGTACGGATCGTCGGAGAGGTACACGACCGCGAACGTCTTCGCGTCGAGCACCGACTTCGGGCCGTGCCGGAACCCGAGCGGGCTGTCGGCGTAGGCCACGATGTCGCCGGCCGTGAGCTCCAGCACCTTGAGCGCCGACTCGCGGGCCAGGCTCTGCAGGGATCCGCTGCCCAGGTAGACGATCCGCTCGTAGCCGCGGGCGGCGATCTCGCGGGCGTCGGCGTCGCGGGCCTTGAGCACGTTCTCGCCGGCTTCGGCCAGCGCGTCGGCCGGCGCCGGACCGGCCAGCGCCGACCAGGCGGCCAGCACCATGCAGGTGTAGCTGGACGTCATCGCGAAGCTGCGGTCGTTGGATCCGGCCGGCATCAGCAGCACGTGCGAGTTGGCCCGGGTGCCGTGCTCGCGGGCGAGCTGCCCGTCGGCATTGCAGGTGACGACCAGGTGGTGCACCTCGGTGAGGCACTGGTCGGCCAGCGCGGTGGCCGCGACGCTCTCCGGGCTGTCACCCGAGCGGGCGAACGACACGAGCAGCGTCGGGAGGTCCTCGGCCAGGTACGCGGCCGGGTTGGAGACGAGGTCGGTGGTGGCGACCGCGTCGACCCGGCGGCGCAGCGAGCGGGTGAGCTCGGGGGCGAGCAGGCCGCCGGCGAACGCCGACGTGCCCGCGCCGGTGAGGATGATTCGCAGGTCGGGCCGGGCCAGGAGCGGGTCGAGGAACGCGCCGGCCGAGGCCGCGTCGACTTCCCGCCACAGCCGGGGCTGCTGCCAGATCTCGCGCTGCGTCGCTTCCGCGCCGGCATCCGGCGCCGCGTCGATCGTCCCGCTCATGCGGCACCTGCCCCGGCGTCGGCCGCGAACCGGTTCAGCAGCGGGGCGTGGGCGACGACGGCGTCGTCGAGGATGGCGACGGCCGTCGCCGGGTCGGGCACCAGCGGGTCCAGCGTCAGGGCCTGGACCGCGAGCGCCCGGTCACCGGAGAGCGCGGCCGACACCGTCAGCTCCTGCTGCTCCGCCCGGGCGGTGAGCACCGCGGCGATGGCCGGCGGCAGCGGCCCGACGGCCACGCCTCTGACCCCAGAGGCCCCGACGACGGCGGGCACTTCCACGACAGCGGTGGGTGGCACGTTCGGGATCTTCCCTTCGTTGGGCAGGTTCACCGCGAGCTCGTAGCTCGGTCTGCCGGTGGCGATCGACGCCAGGATCGACGCCAACCGTTCGGCCTCCTGGTCTCGGGTGGTGTCCAGGGGCTCGCTTCCGTCGGCCTGGGCGTGGAGCTGTTCCCACAGGTCCGCCTTCTGGCCGATGTAGCGGATCGTGTCGTCCCGGCCGGGCTGGAGCTCCCACGGCAGGTCGTTGCCGTCGGCCCCGCGCAGGTACCAGGGGAAGAACTCGGCGACGTGCCGGTCGCCCGGCGCCGGGTAGAGGCCGAACGTGTTCAGCAGGTCGGCGGAGACCGGCTGGTGGACGCCCTCTCCGGCCTTCGCCTGCCCGGCCCGGGCCGCCACCAGTTCCCGCAGCCGCGGGTAGAGGTCGTCCGGCCCGTGCCGGAGGTCGAGCAGCCAGCACAGGTGGTTGAGCCCGGCGAACGTGGCCCGCAGCTCACCGGCCGGCCGGCCCAGGTCGTGGGCCAGCGCGCCGAGCGTGTGCATGGTGCCGTGGCAGAGCCCGATCACCGGCACGCCGGTCGCGCGCGCGATCCCGCGGACGTTGGCCGTCAGCGGGTTGCTGTAGTTCACGATCGTGGCGGCCGGCGCCAGCTCGGCGACGTCCTGCGCGATCGCGACGAGCTCCGGCACGTGCCGTAGCGCACGCAGCACGCCGCCGGGTCCGACGCTGTCGCCGACCGTCTGCGCGATCCCGTACTTCTCCGGGATGGCCAGGTCGGCGTTCCAGCCGGCCGCGCCGCCGACCGCGATCGTCGTCGTGACAAATCGCGCGCCGGGCAGGGCGTCGCGGCGGTCGGTGTGGGCCTCGAACCGCAGGTCCGCCCCGTATTGCGCGGCGATCCTCCGGCCGAGGCGGGCCATCGTGTCGGCCGCGTCGGCGTCGAGGTCGACCAGGTGCACGGTCCAGCCGTCGAAGGCCCGGTCGGACGCCAGGTCGGTCATCAGCCCAGGGGTGAAGACGGTGCTCCCCGCACCGATGAGGACGATGTTCACTTCGCGCTGCCCGCCAGGAGACCGTTGACGATGTACCGGTTGAAGACCAGCGCGACGACCGCCGGGACCGCGATCGCGATCATGCCCGCCGCACTCAGCAGCGTCACCGGGACGACGTGCCGCCCCTGCAGCGACGCGATGACGACGGTCAGCGGCTGCGTCGACGTGTCGGTGGTCAGGACCAGCGGGAACAGGAACTGGGCCCAGGCGAACAGGAACGTGATCAGCGCGGTCGAGATGATGCCCGGCCGGGCCAGCGGCAGCATGATGTGCCAGAACACCTGCAGCCGGTTGGCGCCGTCGATCAGCCCGGCCTCCTCGATGCTGGCCGGCATCCCGGAGAAGTAGTTGTGCAGCACCCAGGTGGCCAGCGGCAGGAACCCGGAGACGTAGACCAGCACGACGCCGGTGTATGTGTTGACCAGGTACAGGTCGGACATCAGCCGGTACAGCGGGATCAGCGTCGTGTAGGCCGGGAACGCCATCGTGACCAGCACGCCGTAGAACAGCAGCGTGTGCCCGCGGAACGTCATCCGGGCGAACGCGTACGCAGCCAGGGCGGCCAGCACCACGGTCACGATCGTCGCCGCACCGCACTCGATCACGATGTTGAGCAGCGAGGACCGGATACCGGTCGCGGTGTCGCCGCTACCCGACAGCAGGTTCTTGTAGTTGTCGAACGTCGGGTGCAGCGGGATGTACTGCGGGCTGGCCGCGCGCGCGTCGCCCTCGGTCTGCAGGCTGATCTTGAGCGCCCAGTAGATCGGGAGGAGCGACCACACGACGACGAGGAACACGCCGATCTTGCGCTTCACAGTTCGACCCTCCGATAGACCGTCCTCACGACCCCCAGCGAGATGACCAGCGTCGTGATCGTGATCAGCAGCGAGAGCGCGTAGCCCTGGCCGAAGTCGAGGTTCTGGAAGCTGATGTAGTACGTCTGCATGGTGACCGACGCGCCGGTCGTCGCCGCGCCGTTCAGCACGAACGGCTGGTCGAAGACGTTGAGCGTCGCGATGACGCCCTGCACCATCGAGACCGCGATGCCCGGCCGGGCCATCGGCAGCGTCAGGTGCCAGAAGCTCCGCCACGGCGAGGCGCCGTCGATGACCGCGGCCTCGTACAACTCGTCCGGGATCAGCTGCAGCGACGCCAGGATCAGCAGCGCCGACAGCGGCGTGATCTGCCAGACCTGCACGAGCTCGATGAGCAGGATCGTCAGCAGGCGGTTGTGGCCGAGCAGGACCGCGCCCTCGTCGGCCCCGAACGTGTGCATGACGCTGGCGATCAGCCCGGCGTTCGGGTCGAAGATGTTCGTCCAGAGAATGCCTTCGACGACGCCCGGCAGGGCCCAGGGCAGGATCAGCACCGCGATGACGACGCTCCGGCCCCGGAACGGGCGCTGGAGCAGCACGGCCATCGCGATGCCGAGGACGGTCGAGAGCACCACGCCGATGACGACGTAGAGCCCGGTGTTGCCGATGCTCGACACGACCGCGTCGTTCTTGAACATCCGGGTGAAGTTGCCGAACCCGTCGAACCGGGTGGGCGGATCGAGCGCGTCGACCCGGTAGAACGCCTGGATGATCGTGAACGCGGCCGGCACCAGGGCCAGCGCGATGATGAAGACCGTGACCGGCGTGACCAGCAGGTACGGCAGGAAGTCGAACCTGCTCTTCTTCTTCGGCGCGGGGTCACCACCCCCCGAGGCGGCTTTCGCCGTCTCGGGGGGTGCGGAGAGAGAGTTCGTCACTGGCCGTTGGAGAGGTCGTTGGCGGTGTCGCTCATCGCCTTGATCGCCTGCTCGACGGTCTCCGAGCCGGCCGCCGCCGCGTGCAGGTGGGTGTAGACCGCGTTCGAGAACTTCGAGTACCAGGCCGGAGCGCCCTCGGGGAAGACCGGCTTCGAGGTCTTCAGCAGCGCGGCCAGCGTGTCACCGCCGATGAGCTTCCCGCCCGAGGCGAGCTTCTCGACCGCCGACAGGTGCGACGGCAGCGCGTAGGACGCCCATGCCTTGTCCGGCCCGTTCAGACCCGCGAACTCGGCCTGCCGGTCGGCGTCGGTGAACCACTCGATGAACTTGGCCGCCGCCTTCGGGTACTTCGCCGTCTTCATGATCCCGACGCCGTCGGGGTTGCTCAGGTTCGCCGCCGGCGCGGTCGCGCCCGGCGTCGCGATGTACTGCACCTTGTTCACGACCGACGACGAGTCGGGGACGTTGTACAGCGTGCCGACGAGGCCCGAGTAGTCGGAGAACGTGCTGGCGACGGTGCCGCGGGCCATCAGCGTCTGCTCGCCCTGCGAGTCGGAGACGTTGATGTTGCCCGGCGGGACCAGGCCGTTCTTCAGCGCGTCGACCATCCACTTGGCCGCCTTGTAGCCGGGCGAGCTCGGGTCGGTGAACTGCGGCTTGCCCTTGCCGTCGAGGATCGTGCCGCCGAACGCGTTCGTGGCCTCGTACCAGTAGGTCGAGAGCCCCTCGGCCGCCGCGAACGGGATGTTCAGCGGGTACTTCGTGGTGCCGGACGACTTCACCTTCTGCAGCGCGGCGGTGTACTCGTCCATCGTCTTCGGCGCGGGGTCGGCGCCGGCCTTCTTGAACAGGTCGGTGTTGACCGTGGTCACCATGAACGAGGCGTCGTAGGGGATGCCGACGACGTGGTCCTGGTAGGTGAACGAGGCCAGCTGAGGCACGTCGGCCTTCAGCGGGTCGGTCTTGATGTAGTCGTCGATCGGGTAGAACCAGCCGAGCTTGCCCAGCTCACCGACGCGCGACCAGTCGACGTCGGTCGCGTCGGCGAAGTACGTCTTGGCCGTGGCGGCCGCCGAGATCTTGGTCTGCAGGCTGTCCCAGTCGATGTTCACCCAGTTGACCTTGATGCCGGTCTCTTTGGTGAAGCTCTCGAGCGCGGCCTTGGGCGGCGGGTCGGCGGCCAGCGCGACGTTGATCGTCACGTCGGTGTCCTTGTCCGACGCCGCGTTGCCGCCGCCGCCACAGGCAGCCGTGGCCACGAGCGTTAAACCCAGCACCGCGGCCAGCGTGGGCGCCCGCCATCTGCCCGCGCGACGGGGGATCGACCTACGCATGCTTCCTCCTGCGGTGTTATTTGCTGCCTGCCGAGAGTGCGCATCCGCTCATCGTCGAATGCGCGTTCTTGCGCGATGAGGCCAGAACGTACGCCTGCGGCGTGACATGAGTCAACGATCGCGTCGCTCCGGACGGAAGTGCGCAAGTTCGGTTGCACGAATGCGCAGAGCCGGTCATTCCGTTTACAGTGGCGCAGTGCGGAAGGCTCCCCGACTTAACGCGATCCTCGAGCGGGTCAACGACGCCCGCAGCGTCGACGTGGCCGAACTGGCCGGGACGCTGGGGGTCTCCGAGGCGACGATCCGGCGCGACCTGCAGTCACTGAGCTCTGGTGGGTTGCTCGTCCGCACGCACGGCGGGGCGATCGCCAACGACCTGGACGCGGAGATACCGACCCAGATCAAGGCCGTGCGTAGGCAGACCGAGAAGTCGCGGATCGGGGCCGCCGGGGCCGCGTTGGTGCCCGACGGCGCCGTGATCGGGATGAGCGGCGGCACGACGACGCTGGAGCTCGCCCGGGCGCTCGTCGCCCGGCAGCGGATCGCGATCGTCACGAACGCGCTGAACATCGGCTCGGAGCTGATCGGCCGCGCGGGCCTGCACCTGGTCGTGATCGGCGGGGTCGCCCGCCCGTCCGGCGAGATGGTGGGGCCGGCCGCCGAGGCGATGCTCGGCAACTACCACCTGGACATGGCGTTCATCGGCGTCGACGGGCTGACCGCCGAGCACGGCTGCACGACGTACGACGAGATGGAGGCCCAGACCGACCGCGCGTTCCTGTCCCAAGCCTCGCGGGCGGTCGTGCTGGCCGACCACTCGAAGCTCGGGCTGGTGCGGTTCGCGCAGATCACCGGGGTCGCGAACATCCACCAGGTGGTGACCGACCGGGACGCCTCGCCGGCGCAGCTGGAGAGCCTCCGTGCGGCCGGGGTGGACGTCGTCACGGTCTGACAGTCTCGGGGGATGCATCTCGAGCTGACCGCGATCGTGGTCGAGGAGTACGACCCGGCGATCGAGTTCTTCACCCGGGCCCTGGGGTTCGACCTGGTCGAGGACTCTCCGGCGGTGTCGACGATCAACGGGACGCCGAAACGGTGGGTCGTCGTGCGTCCGCCGGGTGCGCAGACCGGTCTGTTGCTGGCGCGCGCCGACGGCGAGCGCCAGGAGACCGCGATCGGCAACCAGACCGCGGGCCGCGTCGGTTTCTTCCTGCGGGTCGACGATTTCGACGTCGCCTACGCGCGGATGCTCTCGGCCGGCGTCGTGTTCCTGGAGGAACCGCGGACCGAGCCGTACGGGCGGGTCGTCGTGTTCCAGGACATCGCCGGGAACCGCTGGGACCTACTCGGTTGAGGCCCTGATCGTGTGCTCGGCGTTCGCCGCGAAGGACGGGTGCGTGTGCCGGTAATACGGCAGCGCGATGAGGGCGATCGCCAGCGCCCGGGCCCGTCCGCGGGCCCAGGTCGCGTCGTCGACGTCGAGCGCGTCGCGGAAGACGTCCCGGGCCGGGGCGGGCAGTAGGTTCCAGGCGACGATCAGGTCGCAGGCCGGGTCGCCGAGGCCGACGGCGGCGAAGTCGAGCACGGCGCGGAGCCGTCCGTCCGGGCCGACCAGCAGGTTGCCCGGCATGAGGTCGCCGTGGACCCAGGTGGGGTCCGGATCGGGGCCGGCCAGGCCGGCGCCCCAGACGTCGGCGATCTCCCCGCCGTGCTGCGCGATCGCTCGACGGTCCCCGTTGTCCTGATCCGCGAGCGGACCGCCGCGATGGGCCGTCGGCGCGTCCGGGAGGTCGATGCGCCGGAACGCGCGGACGAAGTTCGCCAGGTCGTGGGCGAGGCCGATCGGGTCGGCCAGCCGATCGGGGTGCGGGGCCGTGCCCTCGATCCAGGTCTGCACGGTCCACCGGAGGGGGTAGCCGGCAGCGGGCTCGCCGGCCGCGACGATGCGCGGGGTGGGCGTCGGGAGCAGGGGGATGAGCTGCGGTAGCCACCGCTGTTCCGCGACGACGTCACCGCTGGTTCGCCGGGTTCGCGGGAGCCGGACCACCAGGTCGTCCCCGAGCCGGAACATGGCGTTCGAGGTCCCGCCGCTCACCTCGACGACCGGCAGCGCGCCCCAGGCCGGGAACTGCTCCGCGACCAGGTCCGCGACCAGCCCGGCGTCGATCGCGAACTCGCCGTCGTGCATGAAGCCTCCTCGAGACCGGGCGGGCCGGGACTGATAAGACCAGTGTCATGATCGCTCGCACCTGGCGCGGCTGGGCGCCTCCGGAGACCGCCGACGACTACCAGCGCCACTACGAGGCCGAGGTCAGCGACCACCTCCGTGATGTTCCGGGCTTCCGCGGCGCGCACCTGCTGCGCCGCCCGGACGGCGACGAGGTCCTGTTCACGTCGATCGTCCTCTTCACCGACCTGGACGCCGTCCGCGCGTTCGCCGGCGACGACCTGGACCGCGCGGTCGTCGAAGACGAGGCCCGCCGAGCCCTCACCCACTGGGACGACCGAGTCACCCACGCCGACGTAGCCCTCACGATCCCGGCCGCCCTAGAGGACGTCTCGTAACCCGGCCTGGTTGGCGATTGGCCATCGTGGAGGATTCCGGTGTGTCGTCGCCGGTCATCACCGCGTCCCGTAGGGAGTGGATCGAACCGTTCACCGGTCTGTCCCAGGCCCAGTTCCGCACGCTGGTGCGGCTGGTCGCCGAACGCGGCGGCGAGGAGATCCAAGACGGGCGTCCGGGCAGGCAGTGGGCCTTGGAACTGCCCGACCGGATGCTGCTGGTCGCGACCTACTGGCGGACAAACCTGACGATGCGGCAACTCGGACCGCTGTTCGGGATCTCCCACTCGGCCGTCCACCGGGTCCTGGACACCCTCGGCCCGCTGCTCGCGCCAGCTCCGGTGCGCAAACGCCGGACCGATCAGATCGCGATCGTCGACGGCACGCTCGTGCCAACCCGGGACCACACCCTCGCGGCGTCCAGCAAGAACTACCGGTACTCCGCGAATCTGCAGGTCGCCATCGACGCCGACACCCGCCTGGTCATCGCGGTCGGCGACCCGCAGCCAGGCAACCGCAACGACACGATCGCCTACCGCGATTCCGGCATGAAAGAGCAGCTCGCCGGCCGTCCGGTCGTCGCCGGCGGCGGCTATCAGGGCCACGACGAGGTGATCCTGCCCGACCGGCGCGCTCGCGGGCAAGAACGGTTACCCGCCTGGCAAGAGGAGTGGAACACCAAGCATCGGCAGGTCAGAGCCGCCGTCGAGCACTGCTTCGCCCGGATGAAGACCTACAAGGCCCTCCGCGACCACCGCCGCGCCGCATCCACGCTCAAGAGCACCGCGGCCGGCATCGC